>SYKL01000513.1 GCA_005797785.1 Pseudomonadota bacterium
GCCACCGCCGACGATTCCGCCGGAGTGGTGTTCTCGCTGCACCCGGTCGCCGACGGCGGCCCCGATGGCCCGGTGGAAGAGGCGATCGCCGAGTGGAGCGGCGTCGAACGCTACGAATTCGGGGATTTGCCGGCGGGTGGGTACTGGATGGTCGGCACCTATCCGGAGATTGCGGAACAAAGCGTAAAATTGGAGTTCTGCCTGGGAGCGCAGGATGCAGCGGCGGCCTGCGCCGCTGAGGACACCGATCCCCCGAACGCTCCCGAAGATCCGGGGGGATGCGCCTGCGGGACAACCACCCCCAGCGCCGCGGGGAGCGCCCTCGTTCTCGCATTCGCCCTGTTTGGACGGCTACGGCGGCGCCTCAGATAGTCAAGTGATTTACTACCTATACAAAGGCCGCCGTGGGGAAGAAAGCGTGTGGTAGCCTGAGTCCTACGGGGTTCTGATGCGCCGGTTCACGCCCACCCTCTGCTTGGCTTTGGCCGCCTGCTTTGTCAGCCAGCGTGAGGTATTGAGAGAACTCGACGTTGATGAAGACGGCTATCTGCCGCCCCACGCCGCGGCCTACGGTGGCCAGTCTCCGTGGGACTGCAAAGAGGGCGACGGTAGCATCCATCCGTTCGCGGTCGAGATCTGCAACGACGAAGACGACGATTGCGATGGGATCACGGACGACGACTGCCTGGCGGACACCGACGTTTCCGACTCCGAAGTCGACTCCGACGGCGGCCAACACGCGCCAGAAATCACGATTCTCTACCCACAAACCGACGATCAAGTATCCGCAAATTGGGTAGCCATTGTGGTCCAGGTCGACGAGGATGCGCCGCTTTCCGAGCTGGAATGGCTCGTCGAAATCGACGGCAGTTCTGTGGACGCGGAGGTCGTGGTCCAAGACGAAGACGAAGTAAAAATTACGCTTCCGCACGTCAACGGGGCTGAAGGTACGGTCCTGCTGTCCGCCACCGACGCGGATGACCTCCAGGACACGGCGGCCATCGATCTTACCTTCCTCGACCTCGATAACGACGACGACGGCTATGATCCTGAAGATCTCGGTGGCACCGACTGCAACGACGGCCGGCCGTTCGTCCACCCCAACGCGCCTGAAAACTGCAACGGCGAAGATGACAACTGCGACGGCGAGCCCGACCACTCAAATCGCTGCTCGTATTGCGGAGACCTCGGTGAAAACCCCGTCTGGTCATCCGACAAGGAGCACCACGTCGTGTGCTATGTCAGCTTGGACCCCAGCTATACGCTCACCATCGAAAACGGAACCACCGTGAGCATCGACGGGTCCTGGGAGTTTTTCCTGAATGGGGATCTCCAAGTCACCGGCGGCGTCGAGTCCCCGGTGACCTTCACCAGCGGCGTCGGCGACGGATGCGGACTCTGGGGCGGTATCCTCTCCTCCGCCTCCATCACCGCGAGCTTTTGGCGCGTTGAAAACGGCCCATTCGGAACGCCGATCATCGCCCTCTCCGAGACGAGTCCTGGCGCCCTCCGTGCCGACTACAGCTCGTTTTTTTGCGGCACCGTGGCCGCGGGACTCGGCGGCGCTGAAGTCAACTATAGTACATTCATCGCCGATCTTGATGACTATCCGGCGATCATCGGCCGAGACAACTTGGAAATACTAAACTCCAACTTCATCGGTACCCACGGCGACGGCTCGTATGGCATCCAATGTCTCGACGACGACTGCCTTCTGGCGGCCGAGGGCAATTCCTTCGTCAATGTGGACATCCCCGTTGCCGCAACGGCCGCCGACCTCGAAAACGTCGGATCAAATTACTTTGAGGGGGCATCCTACTTCAAGGCGATGAGCGGCTACGCCATTGATGAACCGGTCTACCTCATCGACCGCGGCCTTCCTGTGGTTTTTGGCGGCACGGTGGCCTGGTGCGACTACCAAGACGTGCAAATCGGGCCCGCCGGAGATCTGCATCTAGACTCCGTCGACGCCTGGTTTCACAGTGGCACCGGAATCAAAATCGGCCCTAACGGCGGAAACCTCAACATCAAAGACTCCCTCCTCACCCAGTTTCCGAGTACCGAATGCGTTACCCAGACCGCCTGGACGGGCATCGCCGTCCGGAACACCGCGACTTTGGCAGTAGAGAACAGCAGCATTGGGTTCGCAACCAGAAGTGTGTTTTTGGACGGCGGGTCGGCGGAACTGACCGACGTGCTCCTCCACGACGCCTCCGACGTCGCCTTGTACTGTACCGGGGGGTGCGCCAGCTACCCCAGCCTGTACGATACGAACGTTTCTTTCGACAACAACGCGCAGGACACCAATTAGTAAATCAAGTTGACTAATTCGCCTCGTACGCCCCCATGCTCGGTGGATTTCCCCAGCACGAGCCCGAAAAGTCCGCCCCCAGGGTACCGATCGCGGTGCCAGCACCCGCAGCCGGGCTCCCGCCGCCAATGGTCCAATCCGCACCGAAGTCAGGATCTTGACCGTAGAGGGCATTGTTCTCGCTGTTGGGCAGATCGGGCTCTGAGGTCGCTGGATTGTCATGGGCATACCACAGATTGTAGGCGAAATCGAAGGTTGCAGGTGCTGTATCGTCGCCGACATTCACATGGGTGCTCAGCGTTGCCGCATTGTACCAGACCACATTGTTCACAAACCGATTGTTTCCCGTAGGTTCAAACTCCACATTTCCAGAGCTGGTCGTCTCCTGAAGGATACGGATCACCCACTGGTTGGGGTCCACGATGGTGTTGTTCGCAACGAGGCAACCCACACACCCCACGAAGGCGATCGGGGCGTCGCCGTACACGAAAACGTTGGCGTGGACGCGCAGATCTCGGGCCTCCGCATTGGGCTGGGAGGTCGACACCGGGGGGCGGAAGTACTCCAGATCCGTCGAGCCGCCGAGATTCAGTGCGCGAACTCCGGCGTTCAAAAACCCATTTCGGGTGATGTCGATGCTGGAACTGCCCCCTTTTGCCTGAACGGCGATCCCCGCCAGATCGTGAAATTGGTTGTTGGCGACAACCCCGTCATGGCAGCCCACCATGTCCACCGCGCTGGCATATTCGCCGCCGCAATCCGTAAATTCGCTGTCCAAGACCGCGAACTCGTTGACGCCGGAGAGCTTGAGGCAATCCTCATTTCCTGAGCTGCCAACGCCATGAATGTAGAGATTGCGGAACACCAAGCCATGACTGGCCTGCGGATTGTCGTAATCTCCGCCATCATCGGCATTGATCCCATTGTCCGAGGTGTTTCGCACCTCCAGATCGTGGATGACGAGGTAGGAGGAAGCCACCAAATGCATCGCTTCGGCGCCCCCCTGAATCACCGGCCTTGCACCCGAAGGATCACCGCCAATCCAGATCGGAGCCTGCGCCGTCCCGCTGAGGTTCTCGATCCACAACCCACCCGAGTAGGTCCCGGGGTGCAGTTGAATGGCCGTGCCCGGCGTAGCCTCCTGGATCGCTCGCACCAAGCTCGCAAACGGTTGCCCGGAACTCCCATTTCCGGTGTCGTCGTTTCCATTGGTGGCGACATGCAGTGTCGAGGTCGGCTGGATCCCTTCGTCGAAGGTCGCGAGATTCGCGCAGTCCACGTCCGTGTCGTTGGTATCCGAGGTGTCCCCTGTGTCCGAGGTGTCACTCGTGTCGGACGTATCCTCGGTGTCCGACGTATCTCCTCCGGAATCGGCCGTTTCGCCGGCGTCTCCGGAGTCGGCAGTTTCAGCGGTTTCGTCGGTCTCACTGGCGGGATCGGTCTCCCCCAAAGCCGGCGAAACCGTACCGGTACACGCCCACCAAACGGACATCCACAACGTCGGCGACATCGGCCCCCCAGAGCAAAGCCTACCGGGGTTCCGGCGTTACATCCGTCAAGGGATCGGAGAAATAGTCAATCAGTTGACTATTTCCGTCGCCGACCCAAGAGCGCCGCGATCCCCAGGCTCCAAAGTGTAAAACTGCCACCGGTGGTGGAACAACTGCTCACCGCCACCCACACGCTGGCGTCCGCGCCGTCGCAATCCTGGTCGATCCCATCCTCCAAGACTTCCACCGCGCCTGCAAAAATCGCGCTGTCCTCGTCGTTGCAGTCTTCCTTTGTGAGCGCCGCTCCTTGATCTTCACAGGAGGTTTGCCCGCAGGCCCATACGCCATCCCCCATCGGACAGTCGACTTCGTCGATCCAGCCCAGCGCGGCCCCCTGACCGTCCCCATCGTGGTCTTCGTAGCAGACCAACTTCCCATTGCAGTCTTGGTCTACCCCGTCGACCATATCCGTGGCGCCCGCGTGAACCGTGGGATCCGACTCGTCACAATCCGTGTTTTCACTGAAGTACTCCAGGGTGCCGTCGCAGGACTCCCCTTGGGTGTCGACCCAGAGGAAATGACCGCCGTGCTGGTCATCGTCCAAGTCCTGGAAAC
>SYKL01000514.1 GCA_005797785.1 Pseudomonadota bacterium
GAGAAGGACACGGGAGGCGGACGGGAAGCCGGTTCAGACGCATGGAAAGCGTATATGCGTCGTCAGACATGTACGCTCAATTGGAGCCCGGACCTGCCGCTCGCCCAAGGCGTAAAATTCGATCTGTGATGTTTCGTGACATCCCATGACGCAACAAAAGTACCTCCGCGAGTGACTGAACACGTGGAGGTGGCCATGTCCGACGTCATCAAGAATCGTGCTTCGTTGCAGCCCGGAGATCTTCCGCCCGTTCTCGGCCTGCGGGCGTGCAAGAACGAGCGGTGGATCGCGCTCTAAAGCGGGGATCGGAAACGCCTCGTCGAGCTACGCCGACACCGCGCACGACCTATGCTGGAAGCGGCTCTGCGGGGACCGCTGAACCCTTGGCGATCAATGCACCGCCTTGCCGAGTGACGGGAAGTCCAGCGAGATCGAGCGCAACCCGCCAGCGGGTGCCGTCCGCTAGGAGCACGGTGCCATCGCCGCTCACAAACCCTTCCAGGTTGTTGCGCTTCCATTGCTGGTAGTGCTTTGCGCAAAAGCCGCGAGCACGAAGCTTTCCGTCGCACCCCGTTACTGCGCAGTTTTCGTCAGCTGCGGTCACGGCGTGGACGGGCTGCTCGATCACCGGGCGGCTTGGAACGGCAGCTCGAACCGGCGCTTGCAGCGATGCCTCGATCTCCTGAGCACCGTCGGCAGCTGCCTCGGCGGCGGCTTTGGCGGAAACGGCCTGTTGGTTGGCCTGGCGAGCGGTTGCTAGCGCTTCGTCAGCCGCACGCTGGGTTTCTGCAAGTTGAGCGCTTGCCGCTTGGAGTGCGCCCATCGCCATGCTCAATTTCTTCTTAAGAGCTACCACCTCGGTTTCCAGGGCGGCGAGCTTTTCGGCGTCGGCGGGCGCCTGCAGATCGGCTTGAACGGCCTCGAGGTCTTCCTTTGTGACAAACCGCCTTTCGGCGATCATCTCCTCGACCAGCTCACGAACCGAACGAGCAACAGGTCTGGATAGGATGTGGGAGACGGTCGATAGCAACGCCATGGGGTTCCTCAAGCGGACGCGAAATCAGGACGGGGTGTAACCGAGGATGCGCACTGCGATCCAGTGCAAAACAAGCGAACCTTCAGGCGTCGACGACGGCGTGTCGGCTGGCTGAGGCGAGGCGCGCCCCGACGCGCTCCGACAGCTGCTTGGCGGCGGACGTTTGCGCGTTGGCTTCTTGGCTGATCCTCTGGCTCTCTTCGATCTTTTGGCGCGTCTGGACCAATTGTCGAGTGAGTTCCTGGAGATCGTCCTGGAAACGTCGAAGATCGGCGCGGCTGGTACCGATGTCGGGCACCGAGGCGGCCGGCTGCAACGGCCAAAGCTCGTCGGGCCCCGCCAGCGATGCCAGGGACTCATCGACTTGCGCCTGAACTCGGCTTCGCACCCACTTTCGTGCGGTCCCAGGGATCCAGCGTTTTAGTTTTCGTCGGAAAGACACTCCGCCTCCGTCACCGGGGCATATACCCCGAACATTCCCTCGGCGATGGCCTCAGCACCACCGGTGCGCAAATTGATCTGCCAGAGGTGCGCTCCTTCTTCCGGCTGCCTCCCGGGGATGCCGCCCGCGACCAGAAGGTGTTGGCCGTCGGGAGACACGATTCGATGGGATTGAGCGTACTGCTCGAAAAACCGAAGGTAGAAACCAAGATCTCGCGTGGGCATCATGTCGATCACGGGGTACAACGTGCCGTCGAGGTCAACCTGCTGCCAGATCAGGACATTTCTCTCGGTATCGACGCGGCAAACGAGCAAGCGGTCGCCGGGCGGGGCCCACACAAACGCAAGGCAGTCCTGCTCCAGAATCTGGCGTATCTCACCTGAAATGGTGTCGATAAGTGCTAGGTTTCGGTAGGGCGTGCCGTCTCCGTTTGGGGCGATGGCCCGAGCAATGGTACGACCGTCGGGGGACGCGATCAACGCGACCAATCCGTCGACGACCTCCAAGACGCGCGGCTCCGCGTCCTGCGGTGCAATTGCTAAAAGAGCTGTTCTACCCTGGTGTCGGGCGACGTAAATCACCTGCTGGTGCATCCACAGGGGTGCGCAGAAATTGCCTGGGACGCCAGGAAGGATGAGCTCACTTTGTTGGCGGGAAGGATCAAACAGCATCATGCGTGCGCCGAGCGTGCCGCCCCCGACATAGGTGGCGAGCTTGGTGCCGCACCAAGTGAAAAATAATGGGCTTCCTTCGGATATAATGCTTTCGTGACTGTCTGCGCCGGGAGTGAGGCTTGAGAGGATCAACCGGTCGTCCTTCTGGCTCAACGCCGCAAGTCGTGAACCGTCCTCCGACCATTGAAGGTAGATCGGCAGCCGTTCGTCCAACTGGGCAAGCTCAGCGCTCTGGACGCCGGAACGATCGTGGACTTGCACATGTGCAGCGCGAACCCGGGACATGGACGGATCCGCGTCAATAGCGGAGGCCTCAGCGGGCGGCCCTACTCGAAAACATGCGATTTGGGAAGCGTCTGGCGACCATGTGGGCCAACTCCATAGCGACGGTTCAACTGTCGGTTTGGTCCACGTCGACCAGGCCGCAGGGTGGGGCACCAGGCTTCGAGTGCCGGTATCGTCGAGCAGGGCCAGCCGTCGCTGAAGATCGATGTATGCGATGGAACTCAAGTTCGGTCCGGGGCCTTGAGGAGCCCATGCAGCAAAAACGAAATGCCGTCGTTGGACAGGAGTTCGCGATCGGGACGAAGTCCGATCGCCGATTGCCCAGCCAGGCCGTCAATCAGGGCCTTCAGCATCTGAGCAACTGCGGTAGGATCGATGGGCCGAAATGCTCCTTCGGCGATCCCCTGTGCGATCAATCTGGCGCAGTGATCGACAAAACGCTGGTGCACGGCCTGCGCCTCTTCACGAACTTCATCGTCGCGGATCGCCTGTTCGGACATCATCAGGAAGAAACGTGGAGGCGTCTTGAGACCGGCAAAGTAGTTGAGATACTTCTGACCTAGGTCCATGAGTTTGATTGCGGCAGGCCGCTCGTCGCTCTCCGCCTGATCGAGGAAACTGTAGGTGGTCTCATGCTCCTCTTGAACCAGGGCCAGAAAGAGGTCACGCTTTGTCTCAAAATAGAAGTATACTGCGCCTTTTGAGAGATCGGCCTGGTGCGCGACATCCTCGACTCGCGCGGCGAGGTATCCCTTTTCAATAAAGACCGTGCGAGCAGAGCGTAAAATCTGCGCGCGACGCTCGGTTTCGGACAGGTGTTTGGTCAGCGGAGCCTCAAGACAATCGGGTGGAACTTAGCACGGCTCGCTTTACCTGACCGCTGCGCCTTGGTGAATTCCCTGTGCAATTAGGGATTAATGCCAGTTTTCATCCTGTCCGCCTTGCACCACACGGAGGTGTGAAGCCTTTTCGACCTTTTTCCCTTTCTTGAGAAGCTGTCGTCGCTTTCTCCCCGGACCGAGGAGGTACCACCACGCCAGAACTCCACACCAAGCGCCGAAATGTTCGGTGGCGGATGTGTTTCGTGTCGCCAAAATGAACAGCAATTCAATGGCTCCCTCGTAGTATACGAGGTGTCGGCCTTTGACCGGGAGAACAAAAAACAGCCGGATTTCGACATCGGGGGCGACCAAACCCATGAGTGCGAAGCTGCAGGACGCCAACGAACTCCAGCCCCAGGCCGGACCGTAGGTGATCCCGGTACCGCCCAAAAGGAGAGCTAACGTTGTGCCGCCCAAAATTGCAGCGAGCGCGGCCGCGCCGATTTGCCGTTTGTGGAGGTGCCGATCCACCACCCCGAGGCTGAAATACAGAGCAAACAAGCCGAACAACACCGATACGACTTGCGGCCCCTGAACGAAATAGCGCGTTAAGGGGGTCCAAGGCGCCTCAAGGCCGGGCGGAAACCAGGTTAGCACGGCGAAGAGTGGGACGCTAACCCAGGTTGACAGCACCATTTCAAGAACCCAGACCAGAAATGCGCCCACCAAGAGGTTGCGGATCCATGGCTGAACAGGCGGCAGGCCGAAGTCGATGGTCCGGTCGGGTCGAGGCATGAGTTCCCCTTGAACCGGTAACGGGGCGGGGTCGCGATCTCAAGCTGCCCAGCCGCGCTCAACGCTGGTACACTCGTGCGCAGGGATGTCGCACATGAGTTCCTCTATCGAATTACTCTGCTTGGAGGGGCCGCTTTCCGGCGAGAGTATTCCGTTGTCCAAACGAGAAGGGCTTCTCATTGGGCGCTCGCGCCGGGGGCTGCACCTGGTGGATCCGATGGTGAGCCCGGAGCACGCTGAAATTTCGTTTGCCGTGGACCAATGGTACTTACGGGACCTGGATTCACAATCGGGCACCTTTGTCGACGAGTATCGGGTGGTGGGCGACCCGGTTGTTATTCGCGCAGGGATGAAAATTCGTATTGGGGAGTCCATTTTTCAAGTGAGCGAGGTGCGGGAGCGCCCGCCTTGGCTGATTCCTGCGATCGGGTTGTTCACATTTTGTGGCGTGGTGGCGTTCGGACTTGCGATTGTCGTTGCACAGCCCGTGGTTTACGAACCGCGGCTGATGGCCTCGACGGACATACACTTTGGCGAGGGGAACGTCGCGCGAGAGATCCCCATCCCGATCGCGTTCATTCGAGAACATGGTCTCGATCATCGCGACTTTTCACTTGCCCGAGCCACTGACTTCGACGGGAATGGGACCGACGAACTGTGGCTCGAAACACCCAGCGAAATGTACGTGGTCACTTTTTCCGGCGCCGATTGGAACGTGCTCGGTCAGCTACCGTCGGGATGCCGGGATCGACAGGCGGCCTCGCTTCCGGACCAAGTGTGCGATTCGGAGGAGTGGTTTTTCGATGGAACGCGCTATCGGGTGGCCCCGTCCGATGGCGTGGTGGCTTGGTTGTGGGTGCCTACGCCAAAGCCGGTCGCTGTGGCCGATGCGCCGGAAGAACCTCCCCCTCCGCCCGCGACTGCGCCGTTTCCATACCGAATTACGTTGTCGGAGCGGGAACGCATGGCGGGCTTTTTGGCCGCTCGTGGTGTCGAAGATCGAATTCACTACTTGATTTGCGAAGACAGGAGGCTCGGTACAAAGGCACAGGTGCTGACCGAGTCGGGTGAGCTGAAAGCGTTGAACTACGGGTGCATGTCCGATCTGCAAATCTATGCACCGGAGCCGTTTCAGGACCTCTCGCGCAGCGATGTCGCCGCGGTGGCGTTTACGGCCTCGGGGCGTCGGGCGTTGGTAGAGGATTTTACGACGTTTAAGTCGGGTTCCTCGGACGGTTTGTTCTTGAAACCTAGCGATCGGGCGGTTGTGAGGGATTTGGCGGCGCGTCCAAATCCGCGCATGGTCGTCCGGCTTGGATTTATTGGCGAAGAGCGGATGTTTCAGCCGGTGGCGCGGCCGACAGATCCGGCGGGCCGCCGCGACCTTATCCCCGGAGAATCTGCAGAACCGCCGCCTGCGCCCGCGACGACCACGTGGTTGTTGGGCGAAGGCACCACGCTGCTCGATCCCTCTGGTTGCTCCGAACTTCAGGTAACAACACCAATTTGGCATTGTGCGCTGAATCGTCTGTGTTTCCCCAAAAACAACTTTGTCGAGGTTCGCCAGGTCGGCTGCGGGAGAAACGCGGTGCTTCTGCAGGCCTCCTATGGCGGCGCCGAAGTGGTCTCGAACTCCGACGCTGACATCGAAGTTCGAGCGATGGTTGACGCTCGCGCCGAAGGGCGTCAAGTCGATGTTTTGAGGGTGCGAATCTCTTACCGGTTGAATGCTCCGGAATCGAGCTTGCCCACTGAACGGGAGTGAGGTACTGTACGTGTGTTCACTCGTAGGTGTACTTCGCTAGGAGGAAAGATGGATGAGCTTTCTCCGCGGCAGCGCGCGATCTTGGATTTTATCGTATCAACCCTCGATCAACGCGGCGTGGCGCCGACTTACCGAGAGATCGGCGCGGCGCTCGGGATCGGCTCGACCAATGGTGTGAGCGACCACATCAAAGCGTTGGTAAAAAAGGGCTATTTGGAGCGGGCGGCCGACCCCGGCGCCTCGCGATCGTTCATTCCTACCAAGGGTGCGACGGGTTTCGTCGAGGATTCGGGGATTGTGGGCGTACCCGTTCTAGGAAAAATCGCCGCAGGACTTCCACTACTCGCCGAGGAAAACTATGAAGGGTCGGTGCGCGTCGACTCGAATCTGTTGCCGCCCGGGGGTAAGGTGTTTGCGTTGGTGGTTACGGGTGAATCCATGATCGACGATGGGATCCGCGACGGCGACTACCTTTTCGTGCGTCAGCAGAAAGTTGCCCGGAATGGCGAGATTGCGGTCGTAATGGTGGACGGGCAGGCCACGGTCAAGCGCTTCTACCGGGAGGGGGATAGGATTCGGTTGCAGCCCGCAAATACTGCGATGAAGCCAATTTATGTGGATGAGTCCTCAGGGGATTGCGAAATCGTTGGAACCGCGGTGGGAGTGTTTCGAAGAATCTGATGTTCGCTGGGCGTCAAGGTGCGTCATCGAGCGGAGACATGGGAACCGGTATGGGCTACCACAGTCATAAGGTAGGGTTCGGCGGGGCCGTGCGTTGATGAATGAGGACCGGAAACGCGTAGCAGAGTATTTGAGCGGCTTGGCTGGCCGCGAGCGTGGCTTGCTGCTTGCTCGCGGCTTGGCGCAATGGGGCGTGCTGTGCGCGAGCGCGCTGGTCCTGGTAACCGCCACCGCAAACGCGGGATGGATGAGAAACACAGCGGTGTTTGGTTTGGTGACGCTGGGGGGCTGTGGTTCCTGGGCGCTGGTGGTTCGACCGTTGTTCCGTCAGTGGCGTTCGTCCGGGGACCTTGTCCGGCAGGCGAAGCGAGTGGAAGATTTGAAGCCGGAACTTCGAGGCCGATTGGTGGCGGTCGCCGAGCGTCTAGGCGGGGTGCCCGAGGGCGAGAGTCCAGTCATCGTCGAGCGTTTGGCGACGAAGGCGTTGGTGACCTTGCGCGAGGTGCGCGTTGGTAGGGTGCATTCCTCACGAAGTGCGGGAGCGTGGGCCGGGGCCGCTGGCTTTTGGGGGCTGGTGGCACTTGTCGGTTTAGTGCTTTCTCCGATGGGTATTCAAGGAACGATGCAGTGGTGGTTGTTTCCGGCGAACGCTGTGGCTGCAGTGGAGGGGCCGGCAGCTTCGGGGCCGAAGGCCAAGGTCGGCGATTTAGTCATTCGGTATGTATATCCTGACTATACCGGCCTTGAGCCAAAGGAAGTACAGAACAGTACGGGCGATGTTCATGCGCCGCCGGGCACGCGAGTGGAGGTGTCTGCGCGTTCGGCCCAACCGATGGAGGCGGTGGCAGTGGTAGCGTACGAAGACGACGCTTTAGACGGCGTGGTTTCGGAAGATGGACGCCGGCTGTCCGGGTCCTTCCAGGTGGGCACGGACGTTGGTTTTTGGAAATTCGTTGCCTACCGGCAGGGCGATGCGCGGCCATCGCGGGACTTTAAGATTGAGCCAGAAGCGGATCTTCCACCGGAAGTGCTGATGGACACGCCTTCTGACGTGTTGGAGGTGGCTCTCGACGATCGATTGCCATTACTCTGGCGCGCACGAGATGATTTCGGCATTTCGAAGGTGATCGTTGAGATTGGTGATGTGGAACGGGGGACGCCGTTGGCATCCCCGCGCGAACGTAAGGCGGAGGTGTTTGGACAGGCCTCACCGTCACCGCGAGAGCTAGGTTTGTCCGCCGGGGATCGCGTTCAGCTCACGATCGCCGCGTGGGACAATGATGCGGTAAGCGGCAGCAAACGAGGCCAATCCCGAACCGTTCAAGTGGTCGTTTTGGGAGCGTCGGGCCTGGATCACCGCGCCGACCAACGTCAACGGGATCTGCGGGACGCGCTCTTGGAGCTGTTGGCAACCTCGCTCGTCGATCCTTGGCCGCCTGGGCGTACCGAAGGGGCGTTGGCCTCCTGGGGAGTGGAGGTCGTCGAACGCTACCAGCCGCTGTCGGAATGGGCCGACGCTTGGGGTGAGCAAAAGCCACGCGACGCAGAGGAGCGTTTGGAGCGCGATTTGGTGGGGCGGGTGACGGAATCTGGTCGCGCTTTGGTGCGGTTTACCCAGGTCGCCTTTCCCCCCAATTCGGGGGTTGCTCCAAAGGGAGATGACCTGACCACGCTGGCGACGCTGCGCGACGATGCGGTAACCTCGGTGGAGAATGCGATCCTGGCTTTGGACCGAATGATTCAGAACAGGGCGATGGAGGAGGTGGCGGAGACCGCCGAGCGGTTGGAGCAGGTTGCGGCGGAGGTTCAAGCGGAGCTGGACTCGATGTCGGCTCAGGAAATGCTGACCCGTCTGGATCAGTTGGAGCGAGAGCTCTCCAAGTTGATGAAAGCAACTGAACTCATGCAGGATTCCGGTCTGAAGGAGTTCATCAACCAGCGGGGCCAGGAGCTGAGCCAGCTGAGCGACGAGATCCGGAAAGCGCTGGAACAAGGTCGTGTTGAGGAAGCACGCGAGTTGATGGAGCGCTTGGCCCGGGAGCTGGAGGACTTAAGCAAGGGGATTCAAGAACAGTTTGAGCATGGCAAGTCGAAGTCCGCCGAGCTGCAGCAACAGGCTGAGGAGCTGAAAAAGACCCTGGAGGCATTAGAAAAAGAACAACGCGATCTCCAAGAAAGGACGCGGGAACTGCGAGAGAAAGGCGACGGCAAGGCCGCGGAACGAGCCGAGTCCATTTGGACGCAATTGGACCGGTTGTCTGCCGATCATGCCGCTGCGGCTAGGAGGTATGTTGCCGCCTCCGAAACCGACAAACGACCTTTTCATGAGCTTGAGCGTGGCCGCGATGGCGTGGACCAGTCCGATCACCTGCGTGATGCGGTTTCGGCGCGGGATGTGCGCGGCTCCCGAGACGCTTTGGAACAGGCGCGTGCGGCTTGGGAGTCGGTCGAGTGGGTGTTGCGGGCGGAAGGTCGAACGGGCGCTCGGCCAGGTTCGAGAGAGCTTTCGGCTCTGCAGCTTCAGCTCGACGAGATGGAAAAGCTACTTGACCAATTGGAAGCGACTTCGAAGGTGCCGCCGGAAACCCAGCGGCAGGTGCGGGACCTACAACAGCAGCAGCAACAGCTCCAAGAAAAGCTCGAAGAAGCCCAAAAACAAGCGTCGAAAGTGTCCCAGGGCCTTCAGACCAAGCCGGAAGGCCTGCAGGAAGGTCTGGAACAAGCCGGTGAATCGATGGGTCAGGCCAACGACGATTTGGGCCAGGGGCAGCCGATGCAGGCGGAGGGAAGCCAGGGAAGTGCCGCAGAGCGCATTCGGGAGGCGCGGGAGTCGCTGGAGCAGGCCATGCGCGACCAACAGGCCATGAGCCAGGGGAGAAGAGGAAAAGGCGGCGAAGGGGCACCGAGCGGGAAGGGCGACGAAATGGAGAATTATGAGTCTCAACCTGTCGAGATCCCGAGCCCCGAGCAATTTCGCACGCCGGAAGAGTATCGGCGCGAACTTCTAGAAGGCATGGAGGGGGATGTTCCAGAGGAATACCGAGCGATGAAAAAGCGCTTTTTTGAGGAGCTGGTCAATCAATGATGCTCCTCCTTTGGGTTTCCTTCGCGGTGGCGACACCCGCCGACATTCAGCGGTGTTTGGAGGCTAATGATGTGCCTTGCGCTAAACGTGAGGTGCAAAGCATACAAGCCGAGTCCTCTGCAGACGGGGATGTCCTGGCACTGGCCGCGAATACCCGCTTTTACGCAGGCGAATACGAAGAAGCGTTGTCGTTGATGCAGAAGGCCGTCGCTGCCGGACATCAAGATCGATGGGACGATCTTGGTTTGTACGAGCGGACCGCATTGGTGATGGCCGATTGGGCGGAAGTTCGGGACGCAGATTTTGTGGTGCGGTATCGGCCGGGGATGGATGCGATTCTGTTGGAGGAGGCTAGAGAAACCCTGTCCAGCACGCGCAAAAACCTCTCGCCCTTGATGGGCGGCCAGCCATCTGGCCCGGTGATCCTGGAAATTTACCCCGACGGAAGGAGCTTTACAGCGGCTTCCTCCTTGACGGAAAAGGACGTTCAAACGACGGGTGTGGTCGCACTTTCGAAGTGGTCAAGGTTACTCCTCACCTCTCCGCGAGCCCTCGGCCGGGGCTACGAATGGAAGGACACGGTAGCCCACGAGTACATACACCGCATGGTATCGCAATATACCGAGGATCAGGCTCCGGTGTGGCTTCAGGAGGCGATCGCCAAGTACTTGGACAACCGCTGGCGCGACGGGAAAGACCACTTTCACCTTGGGCCACGCGACGAGGGCTTGTTGGCCCGAGCGATTCGGGAGGAGGGCACGCCACCGGGTCCCGATGACGACCCCAATGCTCATCGAGGGTTGGTGAGCTTTGACCAGATGCATCCGTCGTTGGCGAAACTGCCGACCGCAGAAATGGCTGCACTCGCCTACGCACAGCTTGCTTCATTGATGTCCTATTGTTTTGAGAAGGGTGGCGAGGATGTCCTGGTCAGGGTGCTTCCCCGGGTCAAACAGGGTGTCGATCCTCGGATTGCACTCGCCGAAGGCGCTGGCGCGGCGAATTTCGGCGCCTTGGAAAAGGAGTGGCTGGAGTGGCTAAAGAAGCAGAAACTTCAGGATCGAGAAGCGGAGGAACTTCCTACGGTTTTAGACGGCGCGAACGAAGCGGAAAGCGACCCGGTGCTGTCCGGTCGTGAGGACCTCCAGCGCTGGATGCGCTTGGGTGATCTGCTTCGGGAAAAGGGCCATGCGAAGGCGGCGTTGGTGGAGTACGCGAAGGCCTACAATCCGGAAGAGCCGCCGTCGCCGTTGCTGGCCAATCGGGTGGCGCAGGCACATTTGGCGCTCGGAGATTTAGCGGCTGCAAGAGCCTCTTTGGAAGAGTCTCGCGAGGTGTACCCCGAGTTCGCTCTGACCCATAAGACATTGGGTCAGATCTTCAAAGAGCAAAAGCAGGTTCGAGCGGCGTTGGATTCCTTTCGTCGTGCGGCTGACCTCAACCCTTTTGATCCCGAGGTTCAACAGGCGCTGGCGTCGCTGTATTCGCAGACCGGTGATTCCGCGGGCGCCGCCCGACATGAACGCTATATGCGGATCCTGCGTCGCGGCGGCCCAGAGGCCGGCGAGGTCACCTTAATTCGCGAAATGCAAACATCGGAGCCATGATATGGATGACGCGGAACTGTTCGACTCGCTGAGCGAGGTGCGACAGCAATTGACCGAAGGGATCGGACGGGTTGTCGTGGGCCAGCGACGGGTGGTCGAGCTGATGCTAACGGCCCTTTTGGCGGATGGCCATTGTTTGTTCGTGGGCGTTCCGGGCTTGGCCAAAACCCTGTTGGTGAACACGGTGGCGGAGGCAGTGGGAATC
>SYKL01000060.1 GCA_005797785.1 Pseudomonadota bacterium
GACTGAGATTCGTTCGGGAGGAAGTCCTTCTTGGAGGAGTTGATCCCGCGCGTGGGGGGTCGGTGCAAAGTGCCAATGGCAGAGCCGATCGGCGAGCACCCGGTTTGCCTCTTCCGGCCAGGGGGCGTCCAATCGGCCCGTTCGAAGGCCTGCTTCCACGTGACCCACGGGAATTCGCGCGTAGAACCCGGCCAAGGTTGCGGCGAGGGCGGTGGTGGTGTCACCATGGATCAGGATGGCATCGGGCTTTTCGACCCGTAGAACCTCCCTCAACCCGAGCAACACCTTGGCCGTGATGTCGGTGAGATCTTGGCCCGGCTGCATGACGTTGAGGTCATGATGCGGTTCGATACTGAATAATCCGAGCACTTGATCGAGCATGTCGCGGTGCTGGGCGGTGACACAGACCCGTCCGACGAACCGAGGATCCGCCTCCAACGCCTTCACCACCGGAGCCATTTTGATGGCTTCCGGCCGCGTACCAAAGACGCTGAGGACCTTCACTACTTAAACATTCCGCAGGTGTCGATCACGATGCGATCCTTCAATCGCTCGGGATCGAGGCGTATAAATTCGCGATGAGGAACGAGGCCAACGATGATGTCCGCTTTTTGTAGGGCGGTGGCGAGATCCGTCAACCCAAACTCGGCGAATTCTTTGACGTTTGGCTCGACGGCGAGCACACCGTCAGCGAATTCCGCGCGCAATTTTCGGGTGATCTCCAACGCGGGGGACTCACGCAGATCGTCAATGTCCTGCTTGTACGTCAATCCTAGGCAAGCGATGACGGGATCTCGGAAGCGTCGCGCGCGTTCGCGCACGCGGTCGCACACCCATTCGACCTTGCTGTCGTTGACCTCGCGCGCTGTGCGGATCAACCGGGCATTTTCGGGATCGGCCCACACAATAAACCAAGGATCGACGGCCAGGCAGTGTCCCCCGACCCCGGGTCCGGGGCTCAAAATATTGACCCGAGGGTGCTTATTCGCCAGCCGAATCAGTTCTCGAACGTTGACGCCGAACCGGTGGCAAAGGATCGACAGCTCATTGGCGAAAGCGATGTTGACATCGCGGTAACTGTTCTCGACCAACTTGCACATTTCCGCGGTGCGGGAGTCGGTGGCGAAGACTTCGCCGTTCACCACGCTTTGGTAAAATGCAACGGCCTTTTCGGTGGAGATGGGGTCGATTCCGCCCACGATCCGCTGATTCTCGACCAATTCGTACAGGATGCGGCCGGGGAGCACGCGCTCGGGGCAATGAGCCACATAAAAGGTCGGTTTGCCGTTCTTGAGCAGGTCGGGCCGCAACTCTCGGAGGATTTCCGCCACCCGCTCTGTCGTGCCGACGGGAGAGGTGGACTCGAGAATAACTAAGCTTTCCGCCTGGATATACGGTGCAATGGTCCGCGTCGCGGACTCCACGTAGGTGATGTCCGGACGGTAGTCCGCATGATGCGGCGTGGGAACGGCAATGATGAAGACGTGCGAAGCCTTTGGCTCAAGGGAGGCAGACAGCTTCCCCGAGTTTACAGCGGACCGAACGAGAATATCCAGGTCCGGTTCTTTCAGGTGAATGTCGCCGCGGCTGATGGTGGCAACGACTGTCGAATTGACGTCGACCCCTAAAACGCGGTGCCCCTTCGTGGCGAGTAAACTGGCCGTAGGAAGTCCGATATAGCCGAGGCCCATCACGCAGATATCGAGAGTTTCCATAAATCCTACCGACGGAGAGTTTAGTTTCGTCCGAGTACAAGCCCGAGAACGACGGCGAGCACCATCACCCCAACAAACATCGCCGCTTGGCGAAGGTTGGTGCCCCACTTGGCTTCATAGTGCGCATATTTTCTGCGCGATTGCCGAGAAGCCTCACGACGCGCCATTTCCTCGGGGGAAACCCACGATTCCAGACCTCGGGAGTCCTTGTAGCGGACATAGCCTTTTTCTTTCCAAAACTGCTCACGAACCTGCTGCTTGATCAGCGCAAGTTCGGCTTCCCGCTCGGCTTCCTCTCGGTGGACGCGCTTGGAGCCACGGCGGCCCTCGCTGGGGTCGCGGGCCTGGCGACGCAGATCGTCGGCCTCAGCCTCGGCGCGAAACCGGGACTCCCATTCTTTTCGCTCGGTCTCCGTCAGTGCCATTTTCGCCCTGCGCCACCGCAAGAATATAACCGTTTCAGTGCGTGGTGGTGGCCGATTCCCGACCCGGCTAGGAGGGCAGAGCCGGAGATCCCCATGCCCACCTTCGCTCCAAACGATACTTTCGCGCGTCGCCACATCGGTCCTGATCTTCCCCAGATTGAAGCGATGTTGGGGCACCTGGGCGTCGCAAGTCTCGATGCCTTGATCGAACAGGTCGTACCAAAAGCCATTCGACGCGATGAACCTTTGTTGTTGCCGCCTGCCCGTTCCGAGTCCGAAGTGCTCGCGGAACTTGCGAAACTCGCCTCCGAAAATGAGGTTTGGCGGAGCTACATTGGCATGGGCTATCACGACACCCACACCCCAGCGGTGATTCTTCGTAACATCCTTGAAAACCCGGGTTGGTATACCGCTTATACGCCGTACCAGAGCGAAATCAGCCAGGGCCGCATGGAGATGTTGCTCAACTTCCAGACGATGATTCGCGATTTGACAGGTATGGAAGTTGCAAATGCATCGCTGTTGGACGAGGCGACCGCGGCCGCC
>SYKL01000061.1 GCA_005797785.1 Pseudomonadota bacterium
CGCGTCGGCATCCGCATCGGCATCCGGTTCCTCGGTGTCGACCGTAGTGTCCTCAGCCTCCGTATCCTCCGGTGTGTCCACATCGGAGGTGGGGGTGCACGCCATAGCCATGGACAAAAAGATGAACCGACGCATTCGCCGGTCCTAACGCACCCACGACGGAAGATCGACCTACGGAAAACCGGCGGTCACATATGCGGCCACATCCGCGATCTCCTGATCCGACAGATCCCCATCGAACGAGGGCATTTCCTCCTCGCCGCTGAGCACGACGCCGATCACCTCTTCGAGCTCATCTTCCCCCTGAATGTTCGGCCCGGAATCGCCGGAACCGTCCGCGCCGTGGCACACCGCGCAATTGTCGGCGAACACAGTAGCTCCATCGCCTTCGTCGCCGGTCAATGCGAGAACTTGGTCCAATCGGCTCTCGCCGCCATTGCAACCCACCAACGCCACGAATAAAACGCCCAGCCGTTTCATGCTCCCTCCCCGGAAAGTGTATCCGGCCTTCGGAGCCTGTTGGGAATTAAATCATAATTTTGTATCCCGCTCGGGAACGCCCTGGCGCAGAACACGCCGCCGAGACCCAGCGGCCTACTTCAGCAGGCAGCGCTCGAAAAACATCGCCACGGTGTCCTGATACGCTTCGCGGTTGGTCTGCTTTTTGAATCCATGTCCCTCGTCTTTGGCCAGCAGGTACCACACCTCGCCCCCACTGCCGCGCACCTTTTTGACGATCTGCTCGGCTTCGGACACGGGAACCCGCGGATCATTGGCCCCTTGCCCAACGAGCAGCGGCACCGCGATCTGTTCGGCATGGTTGAGCGGAGCGATCTTCTCGAGAAACGCCCGCATTTTAGGGTTCCGCTCATCGCCATATTCCGCGCGGCGCAGGTCGCGACGATACGCCTCGGTGTGTTCGAGGAACGTCACAAAATGGGAGATCCCCACGTTGTCAACGCCGCACCGAAAGCGGCCGTTGTATTCGACCAGGCTCGCCAAAGACATATATCCGCCGTAGCTTCCACCGATCACGGCAACGCGATCGGAGTCGAGCCCCGGCTGGGAGGCGATCCAATCCAGCAGCGCGCCGATGTCCTTCACGGAATCGAGGCGAAGGAAACCATTATCCAGGGTGGAATAGGTCTTACCGTATCCCGTGGAACCACGGACATTGGGGGCGATCACCGCGGCACCAAGCTCATTGACCCAAAACTGGAAGGTCGGGTTAAAGCTCGCGGTCACCTGCGCTTCTGGGCCGCCGTGAATCGAGATGATCACCGGTGCCTTTTTGTCGGCCTTCGGGCGATACACCCACGCGGGGATCTTACGCCCGTCGAACGATGGGAACTCGATCAGCTCCGCAGGAACGAACGTTTCTGGCGGAAGACCGCCCATTTCCGAATGGGTCAACCGGGTCATGCCTTCGGCCCCTTCACGGGCGAGGTACACGTCACCCGCGGACCTAGGAGTATCTAGAGTAAAGGCAAACAGTTCCGAATTCGTAGGATGGAATTGGAGCGCTCCCAGCACGCCGACCGGCAAATGGGTGAGCTGCTTGGCCTGGGTAAGGTCGGCGGTCGGACCGACAAACAGTGCGCTTTGTCCCCCGCGGTTGAGCGTCCACGCCAGGCGGCTGCCATCATGCGACATGGCAAACCGGGAGATGTCCCACGACGGATCCGCCGCGATCACCGTGGATTTCTTGGTGGCGATATCATAACGAAACAGCCGCCGGAATTCGCTCTTTTCATCGCTCAGATAGTAAAGTGATTTACCATCCAACGAAAACTCGGCATCGCCGTAGGCGATCGGTCCCTTACCCTTTGGATTGACGAGATCAAGCTTTCCCGTGCTCAGATCAAGGATCCACAGGCTGGAGTCATTGACCGATCGGTATTCTTGAAGGACGAGCCGCTGATCGTCCGTCGACCAAGCCAACGGATTCCACTGGCCTTTGCGCTCGGCCACCATTTTTGCGGAGGCAGGCGTCAGACCATCTTGCACATAGATGTCGAAGTCCGCCCCATTTCGGCGGGTGGACGCATATGCGAACTTGCCCCCCGCATGCGCCACGATCAAACCCTCGTTTCGAGACACGCCGTCGGACAGGAGGGTGGCCTGCCCTGTTGCAAGGTCAAACCAATAATATTGGTAGAACTCCCCGCCGCCGGTGTCGCGGGAAAAGTAGAAGCCATCGTTGCGCTTGGGGTCGGAGGTCGCCCCACCCACCGGTTCATTAAAAAAGGTGAGCTGATACCGATCGCTGTCGGGGATGGACGCGGAAATCCGGTGAACCTGCGTCGTCTCCCCAAATCGGGTGCCGATCAACAGGCTCTCGCCGTCGGAACTCCAGGAAAACAGTGAAGCGCTGCGGATCTGCGCGTAAGGGCGGGCCGCTTCGTGGATGCGCGGCTGAATCTCCGGCACTCCATCGAAAACTAAAGCACCAACCTCGCGAACAGAGGGTTCCTGTGCGCGAACACAAAGCATTGCTAGGAGTAGGGTAAGCATCGGACCAATCTGCCCCGGGTGCGGCAATTTGGCGAGGCAGGCCCCGTGGGTTTCGAAATGCGTTAGATCGGCGGGCGCTTCGGATCCCCGCGCTCTAGGTCGACAGTGACAGCATCCAACTATCTTTTTGCAACCTGCTCTCCCGGCATGGAGACGGTGCTGAAATCGGAGATGGCGGAGAAATACCGCGATTTCCACCCCGCCTTTGGTCGACCAGGACTGGTTACCTTCAAATGTCCCGCGATTCCCGCCTCTTTCCAGCTGTTCACAGCGGACAGTTGGGGCGTGGGCCTCGGTATGGCCTCTTCGCAAGCCGAATTCGACAACCTTACCGCCGGACTCGAATACCGATCGGTATGGGGGCGAGACCGTGAAACCGGATTCCTCACGGAAGCTCCGGTGAAACCTACGCTCACGAAGAATTCCCCCCGCGTCCTGGATGTGATCGTGGCCCCCGACGAGCCCGCCTACATCGGCTGGCATCCAGTCACTCGGCGCTTTCCCCGCGCGGTTCAAGCGCCCGAGCGCGCGCCGTCCCGCTCCTACCGCAAGTTTGCGGAAGCGCTGCAGTTCACCCGCGCGCCGTTCAAAGAGGGCGATCGCGTCCTTGAATTCGGCGGATCTCCGGGAGGTGCCTCGCTCGCCATGCTGGAAAACGGCCTGTCCGTGTTCAGCATCGACCCAGGCCCGATGGATCCCTCGGTCGCAGCGCATTCCAAGTTCAAGCAATTTCCAGAGCAGATCGCCGCTTTTCAGCGGGAGCAGTTCCCTGAAAAAATCCAGTGGTTCGTGGTCGATCTGGGGATGTCCCCGGCCAAAGCGCTCCGTTCGCTGCAACGGTATTTCCCGCCCTACAAGCGTACCCTCAAAGGAGCCTTTCTTACCTTAAAACTCAACGACGTCGGCTGGCTCAAAGACATCACCACCTGGCAACGGCAACTTCGCGAGTTTGGCCTGGTCGAACAGCAGTGGGGACACCTCCCGGCCTGCCGACAAGAGGTGTTCGTGTTCGGGAAGACTAAGTTGATCGGCAGGTATTGACTTTTAATTAGTCAAGTACTTGACCATTGCGCCAGGCGACCGGAGCGCCGCGTCAGCGGGTCGCACCGCGACCGAGGCCGGCTGGCCGAGCGCGCAGGGGGCCGGCCCCGAAGGGGAGGCGCCCTAAAACAGTATATTGAACTGCGCAAATCCCGGACGCAGTACATCCTGAATCACCTCTTGAGGGATCGTCCGCGCTCGGTCACCGGAAAGAATGCCAAATTCTCGAAGATCGACGCCGGAATCCACCTGTTCACGCGGAAGCGCCGCCGCAATCATCGCAGGCACGTGGGCACCCAACCAGGAAACATCGCTATTTTGCGCTTGCCAAGCCAACCATCCCCAACCGATGCGGGCGTGGTCGACCTCATCGCGAAGCACCCCGTGCACGACGTTTCGAGCCAACCCCTGGGCGTGTTCCAGCATTTCGCCTAGCAAGGCTGCGCTGATGGACTCGGTGATGCAGCCGAGCGCGACCGCCGTAAACAAGGCACGCCGGTCCGTCGAAAGGGTCGGCGGGCCTAGTAAACCCGCCCGAGCCACCGGCAGCTCTGGCACCAAGACCCCAAGACTTTCGGCGAGTTCCGCGCACTCCACCCGATGCCGCCCCTCATCCTGCGCCGCCCGTTCGGTCAACGCCCTGAGAGCCTGGGGTGCACCTCGACTGTTCGCAGCCAGGGCGTGAAACACGCCCTGGACTTCCACCTCGACGGCGGCGCGAAAAGCCCAGGTGCGACCGGCCTGCTCTCGCTGCGTCATCACGGGCAACACACCGTACAACACTCTTCATACGCCCAGCAGCACATCACGCCGTTGGAAGTGCAGTTGTCGGGGTCACCCGGAAACTCACAGACCGCCTCGTCGCAATTGACCGCCGTATCTCCAGTTTCGACCGCTGTGTCTTCAGTGTCCACAGCAGTTTCCTCAGTATCCAAGCTGGTATCCCCAACATTCGTGTCGTCGACGCTGGTGTCCTCCGCGTTGGTGTCTTCCCCCTCCTGAAGCGGATCCGAATTCTCGTCAGGGGAATTGCCGCATCCGATCGCCACTCCCGTCACTACCAAAGCTCGAAACCAAGGACTCATGGAACCTCCCAGGCGCACAGTAGCCGGTGGGTTCACGAACAGAAGCGGTATTATCGGTTCGGTATTGTTCGGACTCTCCGAACAATCGCAGACCTGCGACCATCGGCTAACGAACTTGTCCAGCCGAAAAAACGCGCCCCGGCGGCAGATCCACCCAATGCACCCACACCTTGTCGGCGGGGCACCCGAGCTCCCGAACCACCGCCGCCGCTACCGCTTCCAACCCTCGGGCCACGACCGCATCCGGACGCGGATTGGCCAGGACCGTCACAATCGGATGATACCCTTGCGAATCATTCAGCCGTCCTTGCTCATATACGGCTTGCATGGGCACAAAATGAGCCCACACATTCTCGGGAACGGTAGAAAGTGCGTCGACCACCGCCGCAACCACGCCGGCGAGCATGGCCTCGACGCGCTGCGGGTCTTGAGGGAGAGCTTCAATGGTCACAACCGGCATCGGTACCTCTGGAATGGGGACATCCGGCTAGGCCGGCAGCGGGGAATATCCATTGCAGGTGGTCAACGGACCACTTGGCCGGTCGGGGAATCCTGCGGATCGGCATTCGCCAGTCGCCCGCGCACTTCGGCGATCGGCTCCACCACCGGCAACCGCTCACCAAGAAACCGCCCTCCATGCAAGGCAAAGTTTGCCGGGTTTCCTGTGCAAAGTACGCGTAGGGCACCCGTCCCTGGAGTCGCCACCCCCGGATGCCGCGCCAACCAATCCACCAACCGCCGCGCGGCGTACGGCGCAGGATCCACCAACGTAACCCCCGGAGCGACAACCTCGCGAAACACCGGCAGCAACAAGGGATAGTGGGTGCACCCCAATAGGAGAGTGTCGATCCCTGGAAGATCGGCGACATACCTTGCGACGGCATCGCGCGCGATGGAGGAGTCCTCCCAGCCCTCCTCCACGATCGGCGCCAACAATGGGGCCGCGCGCTGGCTCACGCGAACCGTAGGATTTAACTTGTGGATCTCGGTCACGTAGGTCCCAGAAGAAACCGTCCGGGCGGTGGCCAAAATGCCCACATGACCTGAGGTCACCTGCACTGCCAATTCCGCGCCAGGAATGCTGATCCCCAACACATGTTGTGCGCTCCCCGCTCCGGCGTACCGCTGTTGCAGGTGCCGCAACGCGACACAACTGATGGTGTTGCATGCCACCACCACCAACTTGCAGCCCTCGGAAAACAGGCGTTCCACACACTGCTCCGAGAAATCGAGCAAGGTATCCACGTCCCTACCACCGTACGGTGCCCGGCCCGAGTCACCCAAGTACACCATGTCGTACTGTGGAAGCGCCCTGCGAAGCTCGCGAAGCACGGTGAGTCCACCGTAGCCGCTGTCGTACACTCCGATCATCACGCCCCCACGCGCCAAACCTAACGGGGCAACGGCAGATCTGTAGGCCAAAACTGCGGACGGCCC
>SYKL01000062.1 GCA_005797785.1 Pseudomonadota bacterium
CGAATCTTCTTCACGCCCATTTCATTCTGGAGGAACGCCATCAATTTCTTGCACTCTGGGCTACCAGCAGCCCATTCGATGCCGGCGTAGATGTCTTCGGTATTTTCTCGGAAGATCACCATATCGGTCTTTTGCGGCTCTTTTACGGGAGAAGGAACGCCCTCAAACCAACGCACCGGCCGCACGCACGCATAAAGGTCAAGCTCTTGACGAAGTGCAACGTTGATCGAACGGATACCGCCGCCCACAGGCGTCGTCAACGGACCTTTGATGCCGAACTTGAAGGTACGGATGTCTTCTAAGGTCTCTTCGATCAACCACTCGCCAAACTTGTCGAAGCATTTTTCGCCGGCGTATACCTCGTGCCACGAAACTTTCTTCTTTCCACCGTAGGATTTCTCCACCGCGGCGTCGAATACGCGCACCGAGGCGCGCCAAATGTCCACCCCGATGCCATCCCCTTCGATGAAGCACAGAATCGGGTCGTTTGGGACGTTGAGCGCACCGTCGGGTCCGACGGAAATCGCAGTTCCGCGCGTGGGACGAGGGATACGGCCAGCCATGATGACTCCTCAAGTTGGGTAGCAAGGGGCGGGAATGTAACCCAAGCAGCCCCGCACATGGAAAGGCCGGCCGACCGATTTTCTGCGCACAGCGCTGACGGTAGGTTCACCGCCCCGTTCGTGGCACCGGGTGTCGATGCGAAAACCGCTGCGACGTATACTCAGGCCATTGACGGTGGCGATCCCCCGTACAGGCACAGCAATGACCACAAAAGACGCCATTGAACTACTCCATCGCGCCGCGCCCTACACCTCCAGTCCGTTGTTCAAGACGTTCCTCCTGTTTATTGCCATTGGCGTCGGCCGCATCCTGCTCAACCGCATGGTGGCCAACCCCAAAAATACCGTTGATGAACGCCGACGTTGGCTGATCGGAATTCGAAATGGTGCGTTGTTCCTCCTCATCGTTGGCGCGATCATCATTTGGGCGCAAGAACTTCAGTCGCTGCTGTTGTCGGTGGTTGCCATCGCCGCGGCCCTGGTATTGGCCACCAAAGAACTGATCATGTGCGTCAGCGGCGGCTTAATGCGCACCTCCACGGGGGCATTTCACATCGGCGATCGCATCGAAATCAACAACTACCGCGGCGATGTCATCGATCACGGGCTGTTCGCCACAACCATTTTGGAGATTGGCCCAGGACATTCCACGCATCAGTTGACCGGGCGTACGGTCGTTCTGCCTAACAGCATGTTTTTAGCCCACCCGTTGATCAACGAGATGTTTGGCGACGACTATGTGCTTCATACCTTCCTCGTGTGCATCGACCGAAAGGCCCCTTGGGACGAGCATGAAAAGGCGTTGATGGAAAGCGCACATGAGGTGTGCGGAGAGTATCTGGAGGATGCTCGTAAATTCCTCGAAGTGGTCACCGCCCGCCGTAATCTCGATACGATCAACGTCGATCCTCGCATCACCGTCAAACTCACCGATCCGTCTCGCATCGAAATGCTGGTGCGTGTACCCGTTCCCTCAGGGCGAAAAGGTCGAACAGAACAAGCGATTCTGAGACACTACTTGGCGAAAGCCTCGTCCATTCGACAGCCCTCGAACACGGTCTGTTACGCTCGGCCAGAATGAGATCGTAAATCACTTTACTACTTCGGAAAGACCCCATGAATACCCTACTTCTCCTGCTGGCTCTCGCCTTTGGGGACCCTGTTCCGGAGGCCGAGCTCGCTCCACGGCCGTACACCACCGAACAAATCCGCGACCATTTCGCAGCCGGAAGCGTCATTAAGTTCCGTTTGCACTCGGCAGAAGGAGACATTCTGCGAAGGACGGAATTCACCGCGGTCACCGACGACACCTGCACCATGTCGACGATCAACCAAGCGCTCGATGGTACGCCGCTGATCCTCCCACAAGTCACCACCGTGCCCTGGTCTGACTTGCGCGATCATGCGTCTTGGCCCGCGAAGGAGATTGTCCGTACCGAAGGCAGCGTCACCGTCGCGATAGGCACCTTCGATGCGTGGATTTACACGCACTCACCAGCGAATGCGCCCGGGCAGACGATCACCTATTGGTTCGCCAAAGATCTGCCCGGTCCACCGGTCAAGGTGTCGGCGATCGACAAAGGCGTGGAAGTGGAGACCATGGAGCTGATCGAGCGAAAGTGAGCCCTTCGACGGCACACAAAAAAACCGCCGCACTCTAGGATGTGCAGCGGCTGTTTTTAGGGCCGAAGCTGACTATCCCTTGATCGAACGCGCGGGCTGATTCAACGCCACGTATTTCGGACGGTAAATGGGCACCCCTTTGCCGTCGCGCAGTCGAATGCGCTCATCGACAATCTGCGCGGCGATACCCGGGAGACGCGAAAGGCCAAACAGAAGCGTGTAATATTCAGCGTTGTCGAGGCCGCAAGCGTGCAGCAGGGTCCCCGAAACCGCATCCACATTTGGATAGGGGTTCTGAATCTTGGGGTTTTCCTTAAGAATCGCCGGAACGACCGTGCGCATGGTCACCGCGGTGCGGAACAGCTTATCGTTCGGGCAGAGCTTCTCGCCAAGTTCATACTGCACTTGCGCCCGAGGATCTTCGGCGCGCAGTACCGCATGGCCAAAACCCGGAATCACTTTGCCAGCGGCCAAACGCTCTCGAACGGCGCGATCGACGAATCCAGGCTCTGGATCGCCGATGTCCATGACCGCCTCGATGCACTCTTGGTTCGCACGACCGTGAAGAGGTCCGTACAAACCGGCCATGCCCGCAGCGAGGGAGGACCACATGTCCGTCTTCGAAGAAGCAACGGCCTTTCCTACAACCGTGGAAAGGTTGCCGCCGCCGTGGTCCATATGAAGCACGTAGAACACCCGCAACAGGGTGTCCAACTTCTCCGGATCGCCACCAGGAACGCCCAACAGGTGCACGAAGTTCTCGATCAAGCCGAGCTCAGGCTTCGGCGCGATCGGGTCCCCCCAGCCCTGACGAATACGGAAGATCGCCGCGATCAATTCCGGCGTCTTCGCCGTGACATTGTAGGCGTCTTGCAGCCAATCGCCGGTCTTGCAGGTCATGCCCAACAACACCAGCCCGGTAATCAGCCACTCCATCGGGTGACCTTCAGCCGGCAACGCCTTCAACAGCGTCATCACTTCCGCGGGAACGCCGGTGCGATCGGCGATCAGCTTTTTGTATTCGGCTAATTGCTCGGCGGTCGGGAGCTCCCGATGGTAGAGCAAGTAAGCGACTTCTTCCGGATCGCGGTACGCCAACTCGGCGACCGGGTAGCCGACATAAGAGACCCCCTGAATCGGGTCGACGGCCGATGTCATACAGGAACCGACGGGAAATCCACGCAATCCGGTGTCCAAATGGCCACGGGTAACGGTGAACAGGACATCACTGGAATCAGGCATGGCTGCGTCCTCACGGAGAAGGTCCGGGCATAGCGCCGGCGGCCCGCGGGGTCAAGCGGGGGTGCGTCACGGAGAGTGAATGAGCATTCATTCATACGAATGAGAGGAGGCAGCGGCGAAAATCGAATGGGATCGGCGGGCGACGTGGCGCCGTGCTACCTCATTTCGATGGAGGTACGATGAACAAGTGGGGCATTTGGATCGGATTGGTCATGGCGGGCTGCGGTACGGCGCCCGGCGATAGCGACACCGCAGCTGGGGACGCCCCCACCTACTATCGCGATATCCAGCCCATTCTCGCCGAGAACTGCATCCGGTGTCATTCCGAAGGCGGGGTTGCCCCGGTTTCGTTCGAGGATCCTGATGTGGTTGTCGCAACCGCTGCTTTGATTAAGGCCTACACCGAGAGCGGCGTAATGCCTCCCCCGGCGCCCGATCCCGCCTGCGCCGACTATCACGACTCCGAAAAACTCTCCTTGACCGAAGAGAAAAAGGCGATCATCGCTGCTTGGGTGGATGCGGATGCGCCGCTCGGCGACCCAGAAGATGCGCCAGAAGTCGACGACACCTCGACCGACCTGGACCCCTTCGACATCGAGTTGGTCGGCGCGATGGCGTACACCCCCGATTTTTCCGATGACGGCAAAAATGACTACCGCTGTTTCGACGTCACGCCAAGCCTCGAAGACGGGGTCTATGTGACCGGCTTCGGGGCGATACTGGACAATACGCCCTTCGTTCACCACGTGGTGGTGTATACCACCGAAAACGAGCCAGAGACGCCGCCCCCCGAGGAGGGCTTTCCTTGCAACGGAACTGGTGAAGGCGGTTGGGACTATTTGGCAGGTTGGGCGCCCGGTGCTTCGCCGACCCGTTTTGATGAGGGTGAAGGCATCTTCCTAGGGCCCGAAAAACGATTGATTCTGCAAATGCACTACTTCAACAGCGGTGCGACCGGCACCGACCAAAGTGGCATGGGATTTTGGACTGCTCCGCAAGTATCTGGGGCGATCTACCCTTATCCGCTAGGAATTGGCGGCTTTACGATCGAGGCTGGCAACAGCGCCCACACGGAAACCGAATCCTTGGACTGGGAATCCGAGTATCCGGACATTGCCGTTGTCGGTGTCTGGCCCCATATGCACGTTTTGGGCTCCCACATCAACGTCCGCGTCGTGCACGAGGATGACACCGAAACCTGCGTCATGAACCAGGATGGATGGGACTTCCACAATCAGGTGCCCGTGTTGCTCAAGGAGCCCATCACGGTCACTGCGGGCGACCGCGTGGATCTCACCTGCGAATGGGACAACAGCGCCGACAATCCGAACCAGTTCAACGATCCCCCGGAAGACGTACAGTTTGGCGAAGGCACCGAAAACGAAATGTGTTTCGCGTTCACGTACGTCCGGTTGGATTGATCCGTTCTTAACGGCACAATGCCGATGGGCGCAACCGCCAGATAGTCAACCACGATGACTATCTAGCGGCTTGCGCAATTTCGATTTCCGGCCTGGCCTCCGTGCATTGTTGACAAACAACTTGGTTGCTTGCAACGAACGCCAACTTATCGCCGACGTCGCGGCTCTCGCCTTGTCGCACTGAGGGGCAAAGGATACAAATAGTTGCCGGCACGGAGCCGGTAACCTCTCAGCGTTTGGCGCGGAAAATGGCCTGGATCCTGCGCTTCTATAATTCGACGATCGGAATGAAGGTCGTCATGGCGGTCAGCGGCGCTGCCCTGTTCGCGTTCGTGATCATCCACATGGTCGGAAACCTCCAAGTGTTCCTTGGCGAGAAGGTTTTCAACCACTACGCCGAAATGATTCAGGGCACCCCCGAGTTGCTCTGGTCGGTTCGGCTCGGCTTGTTGGCCAGTGTGATCGCACATGTGGTTTCCAGCGTTCGCCTAGTCCTTCTCGCCAAGGCCGCTCGTCCGGTGGCCTACCGCGTCAAGCAAAATGCGGTCACCACCTACGCCGCCCGCACCATGCGGTTCTCCGGACCCATCGTATTGATCTATTTGATCCTTCACATTCTCCACTTGACCACCGGGGATATCCACCCCGACTTCAAGCACGGGGACGCCTACCACAACTTTGTGACCGCATTTTCGGCAGACCAATGGTACATCCCCCTCGGATACGCCTTCTGCCAGATATTGCTCGGTTTACACCTCTATCATGGCGCGTTCAGCATGTTCCGTACGCTCGGGCTTTCTGGTCCGCGGCAAGTGGAGTTCGCTCGCGTCGTTTCCCACGCGGTCACGGCATTTATCGTGATCGGAAACGTTCTTCTTCCCCTTTCGGTCCTTCTCGGGCTGGTCAAGTAGGAGGTACCCTTGACCCTCGATTCTCGACTACCGACCGGTGATCTCGCCACCGCCTGGGAGCGCACCCGCTTCGATCTGAAGCTGGTCAATCCGGCGAACAAGCGCAAATACAAGGTGATCGTGGTGGGTTCCGGTTTGGCCGGTGCTTCCGCCGCTGCCACCCTTGGGGAGCTCGGTTACCAAGTTCAGTGCTTCTGTTTCCAAGATAGCCCTCGCCGTGCCCATTCCATCGCTGCACAAGGTGGGATCAACGCCGCAAAGAACTACCAAAACGACGGCGACAGTGTTCACCGGTTGTTCTACGACACCATCAAGGGTGGCGACTTTCGGGCGCGCGAAGCCAATGTTCATCGTTTGGCGGAAGTCAGCGTCAACATCATCGATCAATGCGTCGCCCAAGGTGTGCCTTTCGCTCGAGAGTATGGTGGCTCGCTCGCCAATCGTTCGTTCGGTGGCGCTCAGGTGTCCCGCACCTTCTACGCTCGCGGACAGACCGGGCAGCAGCTTTTGCTGGGTGCTTACTCCGCTTTAGAGCGGAACATCGCCAACGGCACGGTGAAAATGTTTCCGAAAACGGAGATGTTGGAGCTGGTGACCGTCGACGGCAAGGCCCGCGGCATCGTCGTTCGGCATCTCGAAAGCGGAAAGATCGAGAGCTTTGCCGCCGACGCGGTCCTGCTCGCGACCGGCGGCTACGGAAATGTGTTCTACCTCTCGACCAATGCGATGGGATCGAATGTCACCGCCGCTTGGCGTGCACATAAAAAAGGCGCTTACTTCGCTAATCCTTGCTACACGCAAATCCATCCGACCTGCATTCCGGTCAGCGGCGCCTACCAGTCCAAATTGACGCTGATGAGCGAGTCTCTTCGCAATGACGGCCGAATCTGGGCTCCAAAGGACCCCGCCGATTGCGGGAAAGCGCCCAAGGATATTCCCGAAGATCGCCGCGACTACTTTCTCGAACGCAAGTATCCAGCGTTCGGAAACCTCTGTCCGCGCGACATCGCTTCCCGCGCTGGTAAAGAGGCCTGCGACGAAGGCCGCGGCGTCGGTCCTGTCATCGACGGCGTTCGCCGGGGTGTTTATCTTGATTTTGCGGAGGCTATCGGACGCCTTGGCAAAGACCTCGTCGCCGAACGCTACGGCAATCTCTTCGAGATGTACGAGCGGA
>SYKL01000063.1 GCA_005797785.1 Pseudomonadota bacterium
ATCGCGCTCGGCAAATACGCTGGCTTCTTCGATGCCTTGCGCGAGCATTTCACCGGTGGCGAGGCCTTTTCCGTCGAGCGCCGAAAACGGAACCCGGCCGGTCACGATCACCCGGCGGCGGTCAGAGAGATTGGACAAAATCCGTAGGCGAACGCGGCCTTCGGTGAGTCGGGCGATGTGCGGCGCGAGGCGTTCGCACATGCTGTTGATCGCGTTTGCGCCCATCGCATCCCGAACGTCGACGATCAAGTGCACGATCAACATCGAACCGCAGGGATCTTCCTCGCTCATCGGCGGGAGGTGGCGAACTTCGATGTCGATGGCCCCGCCGCCAACGGCGATCAAGCTCGGGTGCTCGGAATTGGCGAGCGCCAACAGCTGGGCGCGAGCCTCGAAGATCGCTTCCTCGGCAGCGCGGGGATCCGGCACGCTGAGAACTTGGATTTGCCCGACCATGTGGGGAGGGGTGCATTTGGCGGTGAAGCCGCCGCCGGCGGCGATCAGCTTGGAGGCGTGGCTTGCCGCGGCGAGCACGCTGGGCTCTTCGATCGCCATGGGAACGCGGCGTTCTTCCCCATTGACCACCACATGACAGCAGAGACCGAACGGCATTCCGAGCACGCCGAGGGCATTTTCGATCATGCGATCCGATTCTTGACCGCCGATGCCGGCGCGCCCGTTGAGGATGTCGAGATCGGACTCGCTCAGATTCGCCTTTTCGGCGAGATCTTGGCGGCGTTCTTCGATCGACATTTCATGGAACTTCCGGGTCATCACAGGCTCCGAGGGGAAAGGGATGCGACGCTCGGGATCACCCGAACGTTGCGGAGTTCGGCGAGATTACGGGCGCCGGTACAAAAACAGATCACTTTCAGTTCAAACACCAGACGTTCGAGCGCGTCGACCACCGCTTGCTCGCTTTGCATCGCCGCTTCGAGCAACGGACGCGCCATCGCGACCGCATCGGCGCCAAGGGCCAGGGCGACGGCCAGATCCATGCCGGACCGAAGGCCGCCGGAGGCGATCAACAGGCGATCGCCCATCGCTTTTCGGCCAATGCGGACGCTTTCAGCGGTAGGGACGCCAAAACCCGCCAAAGACCGACCAACTTCGGCGCGGACGTCGTCGCCAGCCCGCCAGCTTTCCACGGCGGCCCAGGAAGTACCCCCGGTACCGGCGACTTCCAGGCCGGCGATCGGCAGGCGCGCGATCTTCGCGGCGGCCCTTTCGGAAACCCCCGCGCCCACCTCTTTGATCAGGCAAGGAACCGGAAGCTGAGGGATCGCTGCGGTGAGTGCCGCATGCAACCCCGAGAAACGGGTATCCCCTTCCGGCTGAATCGCCTCTTGCAAGGGATTGAGGTGGAAATTGAGCGCGTCGGCGCCGACCCTCTCGATCGCCGCGGCGATCTGATCGACGCTCATGCCATAGTTGAGTTGGATCGCGCCGATATTCCCGAACAGGAGCGGGAGATCCGGAGCGGACTCCCGGACCGCAAAAGACGCGGCCGCTTCCGGGTGAACCACCATCGCCCGCTGAGAACCGAGGGCCATCCCCACACCGACGCGGGCGGCGGCTCGGGCGAGGCGGTGGTTGATCTCGGCGGTGCGGTCGGTCCCACCGGTCATGGCGCCGATGATGAAGGGTGCGCGCAGCTTTTTGCCGAGAATCGTGGTCGAGAGATCGACTTCTTCGAGGTCCACTTCTGGCAACGCATCATACTCGAGGGTGAACCCTCCGAGTCCCGTGGCTGCAGAAGGCGCATTGACCGGGCGATCGAGCACGATGTCGATGTGCGCGTCTTTCCGGCTTTTGAGTAGGGGTTCCACGCTCATTCCTGCTCTCCCATGCCGGGGAGACGCATCTTGGCGATCGCGCGCATCGCCAGGGGGAGCGCGCGAACCGGCAACTTGGCGAGCTGGCCGACCAGTCCGGTCATCACTTCGTACAGGTGGGTGGTGACTTCGATCGCATGAAGTCGGCGCTCCAACAGGGGATCCGGGCGGGTCTCGCGCTTGGCGCGTACGACCGATTCGCGAAGCGCGCGAACGGCTTCCAGCTCGCGTTTGTTGAGGATCGTGGACACGATCCGGAGGAGATTCTCTAGCGCTTCGTAGTGGATCGCGCGGGATCCGCGCACGGCGACCACCCGGACTGCGCCCCAGTGAAGCAGCTCTTTGACCGACTCGCTCACCATCCCGGCGGAAAAGCCGGTGGCTTCCACCAGATCGGCTTGGGTGAGGGGGGCATCGGCCAAGTACAGGACTGCCCAGATCCGACCGACATTTCGGCGGATCCCAAACGCCTCAAAGAAGGTGCCGAGATCGTCTTGGAGGGTTTCAGGGGCGACTTCGGGATTCAGCAGGCTCATGAGTTTCACGATTGTGTGAAAGGAGTGAGCCGTAAGTAGTCGGTGGGGAGATGGGGAGCAAGGCAGTATGTGCGGATGGGTTGTCGGAACTTGTCAATGGAGGGGAGGCTCGCGAAGCAACCATCCGTCATGGAGCAGTTGGCACGCGAATTCGAGGGTCTCCTGCGGCGGCAACGGTGAAGTGGCCAACAGTTCGGACAGCTTCAGCGGTCCTCCGTACAATTCTCCAAAAAGGAAGCCACGAGCGGGATCGAATCTCAACCGGTTGAGCTCTTCCGGCAGATCGATCAAGTGCAGTTGGGCGTTCAGCCCGCCGAGCCGGGCGATAAGCGCTTCGAGGGCGGGGTTCGGAGGGGAATCAGGTGCCATTTAGTGATCTACATCATGTCCGGGCCGACGTCTTCAAATAGGCACTCGCTGGGGTCGTCGAACTGCAGCTGGTAGAGGAAACCGGAAGTTTGGTAGATTTCCGGGAGCGGATCGCCGTCGAGATCGATGTCCCCGCCTTCGAGCGCCCATTCGTACTCTGCCCAAGAGTTGAGGTAGGCAGCCCATTCCATCTGGTAGATCCACGAAGCGGTGTCGTTCGCGGGGGCTTCGTCTGGCGGCAGAATCAACGAAAGAACATGTTGACGCGCCGCTTTGACCCAGGCGGGGTCGTACACCGCGACATTCATTTAGGCTTCGTAGACGATTCCACGGTTGTTTTTGTTGGCGGAACCTACACTCATGAATTTGTCATCGACCATCAGCATTTTGGAATGAAGGTTGATGTCGACGAACAATCCTTCGGTTTCGTCGATGCCCCAGGTTTCTTGAGTATCGAAGCTCTTCAGTTGGAAGGTGTGAAAGCGATCGGGAAAGGCGTATTTGAGATCCCCGGCGGTGAGGTAGGTCCAGACACAACCGAGATCGGTGACCTCGCTGACTTCGGGTGTGATCACGATCAATTCGAGGTTGGGCCGCTGCTCCATGCGGGTGAGAATGGCGTCGGTGAGCATCGGGATCCGGAAGTATTGATCCTCGATGTAGATGTAGTCTTCGGCCTGTGCTATGGCGTTGAGCCAGGTTTCAGCGATGGAATTTTCGTTGAATGGGGCGGGCAGGGTGGTCGTCAGTTGGGCTTGAACGCCGCCCGGGATCGGTGCGAGGTCGGTGACCAGCTCAAAAGACGAGGTGTTTTCTGAATAGTCGACGCCCATCCAACGTTGGTGATCCCAGCGCTCTTGAAAGACCTGGTCCACGTCTTGGACGATCGGACCCTGCATGTACATCATGTAGTCCTTGCGAGGCGGACTATCGGTTTGTTGCTCTTTGTCGGCAACATCGAGGCGATCGGTCATGCTGGCGTCGAAATTCATGCGGCGGGGTTCAAACACCAAATGTTCGTCCGTATCCCAATCCACATGCCGAAGGTTCATGCCGCCGACCATCGCGACCTCGCCGTCGACGGTGAGAAACTTCTGGTGGTAACTGGCGGCTTCCACTTCGGCGGTCACCGGCCAATCGGTGAGATCCACGACCCGGCCTGGGATGGTGGAATAAACCGCGTTGTCGGCGTCGAAGTTCCGGTCGAACGCGGGAGTCCATTGGTCTAACAGCCGATCCGAGAACCAAAAAGGCGTGAGTTCAAACCAAAACACGCCGCTGGTGGGGTTGGCCTGCCCCATGAATTCGAAGCCGTCGCCGGGTTGTTCGCCGCGATCGCGCAGATCCGCGTCGCTGGTGACCCAATCGAGAAGGCCGTCCTGGCCTAGCCACTGACCGACGAGAACCCGCTTGTCGGCGTAGGATTCGTCCAACAACGTGAGGATGGTATTTTGCTGGCGCTCAGCTTCGGTGCTGTACGGATGGGTCCAAGGATCCCGAACCAACTCAAAATCCGACTCCCACCACCAGGTGGAGATGTTGATCCGGTCGTCCGCCATCCAGATCTCATCGGCGGCGATGCTCCATGCTTCTTCGCCGCTGGTGAGGAGATCGATCTGGTTGCCGCGGCGGGCGGGGCGCCCCTGCGCCGAGAACCATTTGTGGCGTAGGCCGGCGAACACGCCGTGCACCGTCAGCGACTTACCGTCGACCTCCCGTTGATCATGGCTGACCGAGAGTCCGACTGGATCGCCGTACAGTTCATAGACCTGAACGCCGGTCGGACCGTCGGTTCCATTGCAGTCGATCACCAGTTGCAGTGGCTCGTAGCCGTCGGCGGTGATCTCCACCTCGAAGAGAGTGGGGCCGGTGATGGGCAGGTTTACTTTGGGCCAACCGGAAGGCTCGATGTACTCGCCGTCCTGGAACACCACCATTTCGCTGTCCGCGGGCAGGGCCTGCGCCCACAAGTCGAGCGCGTAAATCTCGATGACCGCCAGAGCATCGTCGGGAACGTCCGTGTCGGCCTGCTCCCAACCGGTGTCCTCGGCCGTGTCCCCGCTGGTGTCGTCGGCTTCGACGGCATCGGTGTCGGCCTCCAGGGTGTAGAGATCGCCGGACGAACTCACACTGCATGCCGCCAAAACGAGCGGAGCAGCGGATAAAAACCCGCGGTAAGACATAAATGCACCAAATTGTAATATCGATAGAACGGACGCCGATTAAATTCTTACGAGCGTTCTGTCAAGAAATGGAGAGGGCGCAGCGCTACTTCCGAAGGGGGGATCCGCCCTGAACAGGGAGTTCCACGCGAAAACAGGTGTGTCCCGACTCGCTCTGCACCGAGATTCGACCGCCGTGTGCTTCGGTGAGGTTCCGTGCGATCGCCAGCCCCAAACCCGAACCTCGACCGCTGCGTCGGCCACTGCTGGTCTGGCTCCATTTTTCGAACAGGAGGGGGATTTCGTTTGCCGGGATCGCAGGACCGTCGTTGCAGACGGTGATCTCCACCGCGACTCCGGACATTTGCGCGGAAACCTCGACCCGGGTCCTGGCGAAGCGGATCGCGTTGTCGAGGATCTGACGGAGTTTCCGATCGTCGCCCCAGCAGGAAGGGAGGCCCTCTGCGCTGGTGCCAGTCAGCAGGAGTCCTCGCGTCTGTGCGAGCGGCAATACTTCTTGAATGGCGCTTTGCACAAGCGCCGCCGGCTGAACTTCCACCTTGTCAAGTTGCGCAGTGCCCGCTTCCAGGGCGGACAAATCGAGGATCGCGTCGACCAATCCCTGCATTCGCGTGGCGGCGTCGATGAGGTGGGTTGTGCACGCGGCGTGTTGTTCCGGCGCGAGTGGTGACTCCAACAGGCGGCCAAAGCCGATGATTGCGCTGAGGGGATTCCGAAGGTCATGCACCAACATCGCAGTAAATTCGGATTTCAGGCGCTCGATCTCGTCGCGTTGGGCTTTGATGCGAAGCAGAGACTTCACCCGGACCAGCAATTCCACACGATCGATCGGCTTCGAAAGAAAGTCGTCGGCGCCGGCCGCGAGCCCCTGATGCCGGTCGGCGCGGCTGGTCAAGGCGGTGACCATCAAGATCGGAAGGAACCGACCTTTGGGATCCTCCCGCAAGCGGCGGCACACCTCAAAACCGTCCATACGCGGCATATTTACATCGAGCAGGACCAGATCGCATTGGTGGGCCATGGCGAGCGCCTCAGCGCCGTCCGCCGCTTCCAAGGTAGCGATGCCGGAGGCGTTCAGCAGATCGACAAGCAGTTTACGATTGTCGGTCTGGTCGTCGGCGATCAACACGTGGGGGGTCATGGCGCCTCAAGCGGGACGGAGAACGAGAAGGACGCACCTTCCCCGGGAACCGAACGCACCCACAGCATACCGCCTTGAAGTTCCGCCAGGCGGAGCGCCAACGGTAGCCCAAGCCCGGTGCCGGCGTGTTCACGTTGCCGGCCGGTTTCCAGCTGCACAAATTCTTGGAAGATCTTCGTTTGATCGGCGGCGGCGATCCCGGGACCCTCATCGGTGATGGTGACCACGGCGAACTCGTCCTGGCAGCGAACTTCGACCCGGATTGGTCGGCCAGGTGGACCAAACTTTAGGGCGTTGGAAAGGAGGTTGCTGGCGATCTGCTGAGTGCGGAGGGGATCGGCGTGTGCAGAAAATCGCTGGGGGGCGTGGAGATCGACGGTCACCTTCTTCCGCAACAGCAGGGGTTGCATCGACTGGATGACCTCCTCCAGCACGCTGATCAAATCAACGGTTTCGAGCGTGAGAGCCATACCGCCGGCTTCAATTTTCGACAGGTCCAGCACCTCGTTGATCAGAGCCAACAGATGTTGCCCATTGCGCCGGATGGTCTCCACATAGTCCCGTTGTTTGGCATTGAGCGGGCCGTAGAGCTCCGCTTCGAGCATATCGGCAAACCCGATCACCGAATTGAGTGGGGTGCGGAGTTCGTGGCTCATGTTCGCGAGGAATTGGGATTTGGCTTGCGTGGCGGCTTGCGCGGTGCGCACGGCCTCAGCGAGCAGTGCTTCATCGCGACGTCGGGAGGTGATGTCGCGGACAACCCCGGTGAGTTTTTGGTTGTCCACGTCGAAATGGGAACGCATGGAGATGTGCCGAATCTCGCCGTTTGCGTGTCGAATACGAAACTCACCTTCGGTGATACCGCCCTTGAACACTTGTTGGCGTTGTTCGATGAACTCCGCACGGTCTTCCTCCGGTATTCGGGCGATCACCAAGTCGGCCGCGGCGGGACCTTGTTCCTTGTTAAATCCCATGATTGGGTACATTTCGTCCGACCATTCTGCGTGACCGGTGCGCATGTCCCGCGAAAAGCTGCCCATGTTTCCGATCTGTTGAGCTTGCTTGAGTTCTTGCGAAAGCTGCTTCAGTCTCATTTCCGTCTGTTTGCGGTCGGTGATGTCTTGGGTGATCCCCGTCCACATGCTCGAATCGGCGTTTCGAAACGCCCGACCGTGTGCATGCCGAACTTCGCCGTCCGTCCGGATCAGGCGATATTCGAACGACACTTCAGTGTCCGCCTTGGACATCATCGCGCCGAGGTTGGCCTCCATGTAGGCGCGATCTTCGGGATGAAAGTGGTGAACAATGTCGCCCGGGCCCTTAGCGCCTTCCTCGCGCTTTAGGCCGAAGATCTGGAACATTTCGTCGGACCACGTCACCTCGTGGGTGTCTACATCCCAGGTCCAATGGCCCATGTGCGCGATCTGTTGCGCTCGCACCAATGCTGCTTCCGAGCGCGCCAACGCTTGTTCCGCTTGCTTGCGATCGGTGATGTCAAAGGAGACACCGCCCAAAAAGCGGCGCCCGGACCCATCGACAAATGGAAACTTGAGCGACAGCCAAGCAAGCATCTTTCCGTCGGTCCGGGGTGCCCATTCTTCGATGCTCTGCATGTGGTTGGCGGCGAGGACGCGCTCGTCGTTGGCGCGGATCTGAGTGGCGATCTCGTGGGGCAGCCACTCGAAGTCGGTTTTTCCCATCATCCAATCGAGATGGACGTTCAATTGTTCTTCAAAGGGTTGGTTCAGGAATACGTACCGGAATTGATCGTCTTTCATATACGCAACGGTCGGCGCTTGATTGACAAACGCCTCGAACATCGCGCGGGTTTCCCTGAAAAGTGGAGGGACGAACCCCAGTCGGGCTTCGACTTGGGCGCTGATCAGATCGTATTTCGATGGGTCATTGGGCAAGGGTCACCTGGACTCTGCAGCGTATCTCATCGGTCGGGTTCCACCAGCGCAGGCCCGTGGGTGTAGACTGGCAGCCAGCGGGGGTGGGATGAAGCCAGGGGTGTTGCTCAAAGGCCGGTACCGGCTCGAGGCACCCGTAGGCCAAGGCGGAATGGCTGCGGTGTGGCTGGCAGAGGACATCGACACCGCGGAGCTGCGCGCGGTGAAGATCCTGTCTCCGGAGGCCACGCCCCGAGACACACAGCGGTTCGATGTCGAAGGGCAGGCGATGCAAGCCGTCTCCCACCCGCACGTGATTCGCGTATTCGATCACGGGCACGACCGCGGTCGGGCATTCATTGTGATGGAGCTCGCCGAAGGCGGCTCGCCCGTGGATTGGTTGGCGCGCCATGGGGCGATGCCACCTCAGTTGGCGGTGAACGCGGTTCTTCAGGTGTGTTCGGGTCTCGATCACATTCACCACATGGGCTTGGTGCATCGGGACGTGAAGCCCGAAAACATCCTGGTGATGGCGGATGGCACCTGCAAAATCGGCGACCTTGGGATCGTGCTCGCGCACGAACAGCTGCAGGTCACCGACACGGGGGTGTTGCTCGGCAGCTTGGGGTTCATGTCGCCGGAGCAGCGCCGCGCTGCGCAAAGGGTGACGCCCGCCGCGGATCAATATGCTCTGGCCGGAACGCTGCATACCCTGCTGACCGATCGGATCGAGATGGACCGGTTTGCGTTCGATACCTATCCGGAGATCTTTTTTGGCGTGCCGGAGGTGCTGGTTGCACCTCTACGACGGGCGTTTTCGTACGATCCGGCCAGCCGGTTTCCGTCGATGCTGGATTTTGGCGCAGCGTTGGAGGACGCGGTGTCCACCCTGCCGGCGGATCCGGATCCCACGCCGAGTCTCGTGATTCCCGCGGTCTTTCGGAGGTACGCCAACGCGGCTCCCAAACGGCGCGGGGCTTCGCCGGGCGCCACCGTGGAAAAAAACGATGGGCGGAAGACCATTCTGGTGGCGGAAGACGATCCTTCGCTGCGTCTCTTCGTGCGCATGGTCCTAGAAAACCATGGATACAATGTGTTGATCGCGAAGGATGGGCTGGAGGCGGTTCGGCTGGCCGACGAGTTTATAGGGCCCCTGCATGCCGTGCTGACCGATTTGGTGATGCCTGGACAGTCCGGTGCGCAAGTCGCGGCGGGGATCCGGCGCACGCGCCCCGAGGCGGGGATTCTGTTGATGACGTCTCAGGCGGTGTCCTCGTTGATCGCCAGGGGGGCGTTGATCGACGCCGAGTTGTGCGTGCAAAAGCCGTTTACGCCGCAGGTGTTGTTGAAAGCGATCGACCGCGCGGTGGATCTCCACGCCGGCCGGGTGATGCGCGGGGCGAGCTGAAATCGTAAACCAACTTTACCATCTGGAGAAGCGATGCTTGCGGTCACGGTGTTGGCGGTCAAAGCGCGCGGACGACAATTGTGCGATGCACTACCCCCAAAGTTGGCCCCGTTGGTCGGCTGTGCCCTGGGGGATGTGGTGGTGGCGGTGATCGACGCGGATCACCTGGGGTCTGGCGATGCGGAGCTCCGAGCGCACCAGGTGGCGATGGTCACTGTTCGCGGGGGAAACCTTGGGGAGAAAGTGGAGCCGATCCTGCTCGCTTGCCGGGAGGCGGTGGCGGACGTGCAGGGGATCGACGGCCGACAGGTGTGGGTGGAATGGATCGAGCCGTTGCAGGCGCACTGGGGGTAGGCGTCATGGCGCGTAGGAAACGTTGGTGCCGTCGATCTCAGCGATCAAATCGATCACCGCTTGCTCCGTCAGCGACGCATTGCCCTGGAAGTATAGGTTTCCCGAGGTCAGTTGGTAGAGGCCGCTCACGTCGGTGAGGGCATCGTTGTTGTAGACGAACAACTCGATCACTTCTTCCAGGCCCGTTAGCCCATTCAAATCGGTCAATGTGGGATTGCCGATCACCGTGACGGTGTCGATCTGTGAAACACCGGACAGGCCGTCGAGGCCGGTGAGCGCGTCATTGTACCCGAGCGACAGGCTGCCCACGGTTCCGGTCAACGATCCTAGACCGTCGAGGTGTTGCAGGAGAGGGTTGTTTTCGACAGTGAGGGAGCCGGTGACTTCGGTCACTCCGAGCAGGCCATCCAGTTGGGTTAGCGCGGCATTGTCGGTGATCTGGAGTCCGGCGAGGGAGCCGCTCAGTCCAGCCAATCCGTTGATTTGGGTGAGATTGTCGTTGCCGGTGACGAACAGCTGGCCGTCCCCTTGCAGGCTGAGCGCGAGGTCGTCCAGTTGTTCCAATGCGTCGTTGTCGTCGATGAACAGATTGGCCGGCAATGTCACACCCAACAGACCTCCAACGCTGGTTAAAGCATCGTTGTTGAACAGTGACACGGTCCCAGGGGTGTCCATCGACGCCAACGAATCGAATTGCACCAGATTTGCATGGTTGCTAATATGCAGTCCAGAGCCGATGAATTCGAGTTGGCCGATGTCATCCAGGTTTTCAAGGCCGGGATTGGCGTCCAGATAGAATGCGCCTCCGACCGATTGCAAGTTTGAAAGGCCCTCCACCGAGGTGAGGACTTCATTTCGTTCGATGCGGACGTCGCCGACAACCTCTTGAATGCACTCCAGGCCCACCAAGGAGCTTACACCGGTGTCACGGATCCACAACCGGTCCACCCAACCCGCGCTGCAGTAATGGTCACAAAAGAGGCCGACCGAATTGGTGTTTAGATCGAGGTGTCCTCCGTTCGGCCCCCAAATCCAGCGGGTGGAATCGGCATCGTTGCAGTCTTCGGAAGCGGGAACGCCGTCGCCGTCCTCATCCACAAGGTCGGTTTCGGCGTCCGCCCCAGTGTCGCTGTCCTGCCCGTTGGGGGGAGGGGCGCCGCATGCGAGCACTGCAAGTGTGCAAACTGGGGTTAGTTGCAGTCGCATGCGATCCCTGCTTCGTTGAAAGCTTCGAGTAGGGCGCTCATATCAGAGGGTGCCACGTTTGCATTGTCGGCGAGGGTGACCTGCAATCCAACCTCTTCCAGACCGAGCAGCCCGCCGACGCTGGTGAGGCTGTCACAGCCTTCGATGTCGAGATCGCGTTCGATGACCCGCAGATTCGTGAGACCGTCGAGGTTGGTGAGCGCGTCATTATTGACGATGGCACCGCTGATCCAGTGGGTCTGGTTTTGCAGCGCATCGATGTTTTCGAGGGATGCATTGTTGCGGATCGAGAGGTAGTCGGTTTCGTCGGGGAGGTTGGCGAGTCCGTTGATGTCGGTCAGGGCCGCATTTTGGTCGATGGTGATGGTGGAGACGCCAGTGTTGACCTGGGACAATCCATTGATGTGTTCCAGCGCGTCGTTTCCCGCGATCACGATGGAGGTTCCGGCCGTGGTCCACCCGCTGAGACCGTCGATGTGTTGGAGCGCGTCGTTTTCGTTTACCAACAGCGAACCTCCGGAACCCGGCGTAATACCCGAGCTGTTTCCGAGTCCGTCCAAGTTTTGCAGGACGGCGTTGCCGTCGACCCAAAGCCCGGTGAGCCGCCGGACGCTCCAGAGTCCGTCGATGTTGGGCAGAGCATCGTTGTTGTACAGGTGGATGACCGCGACCTCTTCCAGTCCCATCAGCCCGTCGAGGTTGAGAAGTTGGGCGTTGTTCGATAGGGACAACCCCACGGCGACGGAGCCTGGCCCTCCCGGAGCGTCCGCCGGTCCGATGACACGAAGGTTTTCAAGGCCGTATACGCCGACCAGATCGGTGTCGGCGATCGTCACCGTTCCAGCTTCGTGAATGCACTCTAGCCCCTGCAACGTCTCGAATCCGCTGCCCGTGATCGAGAGCGTGTCCAGGCGGCCCTGCCCACAGCCGTCGGGGCTCCCCACAAAGCTCGCGCAGTACGAGATCACCGAATCGGCGTCGCCGAATTCGGCATTGCCTCCGTTTGGACCCCACACCCAACGGGTCGGGTCCAGGTCGTCGCAGTCTTGGGTCGCGAGAACGCCGTCCCCGTCCACATCGGGAATGTCGTCGGTGTCAACGGCATTGGTGTCGATTCCGCCATCGGGAACACCGGAAGCGATGTTGAAGCTGCAGCCGGTCGCGAGCGCGGCGAGGAACCCCACCTTCATCTTTTCTCCGTCGCCCTTTCTACTGTACGGTAGCGACCCGATTCGATCACCGGCAGTGAGAATTTTTTGAATCCCTACATTGCGAACAGGGCTCTTCCGACAGCGGCGCGAAAAGGCCACGGGATGCTGATCAAGATCACCACCAGCGCCAGTGTCGTGCCGATCGCGGCGATGCGATGGCCTTTGGCGTCTTCCTTGGCCTTCTTTGACATCGCTTGCGCCACGTGTGCCATCACCACCGCGAGCACCATCATGGGTCCATGCTCCACCGACCAGAATCGCAAGGCCGCATCCTTCATGGCGGCGCCCATGTCGCTCATCGCCACCCGGAGGAGCGGACTCGTGGCATACAGCGCCAAACCCAGCAACAGCTGAAGATCGAGCGCCGATACCGCGGCGATCCCAATACCTTTGTCGAGCCCGGATCGCGGCCGCCCTTGCATCCATCCCGCCGCGGCGACCCCGATCCGCACCACCAGCAGAATCAATACCAGCCAGCGAACCCAAGAGTGAACGAACAACAGGCTGGCGTACATGGCGACCTCCGGAGGCTCGAAGGTTAACCCGGTGAACGCCACGAGGGCGCTGCGGACTCGGAAGTGCTTTAGCGGTTTGGGCTTCGACCGGTGGTTGCGGATGGTGGCGTCGAATCCTGATCGAGCGCCGCCAAGTGCATGGACACCAACACCACATGCTCCGCCGGCGATGAATCCGCGATCACGGCCCGAATGGCGCGGTAATGGGCGCGTTGCATTTCTTCGAGCCGCTGCAAATCGGCTGATGAAATGGTGAA
>SYKL01000064.1 GCA_005797785.1 Pseudomonadota bacterium
CAACATCGGCGCGATCGAGCTGGTGTTGGTATCCCCCACAATGGTCGCCTGAGTCGGGGCGATCGTCCCCAACGCCACCAAGCTGAGCTCGCCTGGGCCCAACTTCAGGTGCGCTCCCACCGAATACCAAAATCCCGCCGTCTGGTAGCTCTCTTTTGTCTCACCAAATTCAGCGCCATCGGCCGCCCCGTTGGCGCTGACCCGGTAGATCGACAAATAGGAACCCGCCGAAACCTCTGGAACCAGGGGCACCTTGAAGTCCGGAAACGAGACCGTCAGGCCGCCGCCGACCAACCCCTGATCGTGGCGCACGAGGTAGGACCATTCCTCCGTCGGAACGCGCGGATCCGGCAGCGTGGATTTGGTCGCCGAATGCGCAAAACTCCCGAACGCGCCGATCCGAAACCGGCGTTTCAGTTGCGGGAGTTCGATCCCCACATTCAGCCGCGGCAACACCCCTGGAGTCAAGGGTTTGAAGCTAAACGAAGGGCCGATCTGCAGGCCAACATAAGGGGCCACCACGGTTTTGGGCTCCGGAGCAGCGAACGCAAGCGATACCAGCAAACCGTACAACATGGGGCCGCCTAAAAGTTGGTGTGTTCGACGGAATCCGTCGCGCCGGAGTTGGTCTGACCGCCGACGATGAAGATCACCGACGACTCCTGGGCGGAGCCCATCAGGTAGCGGTTTTCGAGCAGGGAGAAACCCGCATTCCAGTTGCGCAGATCCGGAGGATCGATCGGCGCCTGGTTGCACTGGGATTCCGACGAACTGCTGCAGATCTTGGTGGATGCACCGGCACTGTCCGGCGCTCCGCTACCACCACCAAAGACGTACAGGTAGTTGCTCGCGGCAGCGTAGCCGTACCCGGACGAGACCCGCATGTTGTCGCTGGTCAGCGGGATGTAGTTCGTGAACTCGCCCCCAGCCCCTACGAGGGCCGCGTCGACCGGGTTGGGGTTGAGAGAGCCCGCCTGCCCCTTGCCGCCCAGGAAGTACAACCAGTTCACGCCAGGGCCCACCACGCTGTGCAGCGCATCGGTGACCGACACCGCCCCGCATTCGTAGCGCGCGACCCCCAGCGAACTGGCGCTGGTCGCCACCGCCGAAACGGCCTGTTCATGCTCGAAGTCCAACGAAATCGGGTAGTAGTAGATATCGTCGCGAACCGTCGCTGCCCCGTCGCGGCCGCCGGCCACATACAGGTAGGCCACGCTCGGATCCACCGGGTCTTCGCCGACGGTCACGCAAGGCGCCTCCAGAGCCGCCGGGAGCGACGGCATTTCTGCCCATTCTCCCAAGGCTCCCGCCGGCAACGGGGTACCGGACGCATCCGTCGCACCGCCATCGTCCACAAAGCTGACGTTGGTTTCGCCCATCACGTCGGCCAACCATTCTTCCGTTCCCGAGCCGGAATCCGCCACCGGCGATCGGTACACCCGGTAGCCCACCGCGCCGGGCACCACCGTCCATTCGAGTTCCACTTCCAGCTGCTCGGGAACGTCGGGAAGGCGGGCAACGAACGGATTTCCTGGCAGCGACTCCCCACCGGGATTGCTCAAATCCGTCGCACCGTACAGCGCCGCCACCCGGTAAATCCAGGTGCCTCCGCCCACGGCGGTACCGTCGGAATATTCAATTCCGAGGTCGGTGATCCGCGGTGGCACCAGAGGATCGAGCACCTGCGCCCGGAACACCGTGTTCACCGGGGCGGTGCCGTCGTGTCCGCCGACCAAGTAGATAAACCGGCCGACGCGCGCGATCCCCGCTTTGGTCCTTGGCTCCGGCAGGACACCCGGCAATTCCGACCACGCTGCGAGATCGCCGTACAGATCGACCTTCGCACGCTCGATGGAATCCATGGCGGAAGCCACATTTCCGTCATCGCCGCCGATCGCGTACAAATACCGCGCCGTGCGGGTCGCCCGACCGGTCGCCACCGCCGGCGCGCGCCGCGCCGTCGTCATCGACGATCCCGCCTCAAACCCAAACAAATTCTGGGACGGATTCGTGACCGACACCGACGCATACGCGGTTTCGGTACCGTCGTCGTTGGTGACATACGCCAAGCAGACCGCTTCGCCGAGCTGAGTCGCAGGCAGTACTGCGGTGAGTTCGGTACCGTCCACCAACGTCACATTGGTTCCAGCCAGTGTGGTCACCACCCCTGACGCGGCATCCTCGCAGGCAAATTCCACGGTCGGATTTCGGAAATCCGTTCCCAGTACCAACAGCTCATAGTCGTCATCATTGGGGATCGACGCTGGGGATACCGAGGTCACCACCGGAGGCGGCTCCGCCGTCACCTCAAAGCCCTTGTCGAGCAGGCCGATGGTTCCGTCCGGGTTCACGACCAACACATCATAAAGCGTCGCAGGAAGCGGAGGAACCACCGCATCCAAGGTCTCATCGTCCACCCAGGTCACCGCGAACAGCTCCGTGGCGGTGGTGTCCGGCCCAGGGGCGTCCGGATTGAGATACAACCGTGGAACATCCTCAAATCCGACGGATTGCGGCGGCGCATTCGGATCGGAATAGATGCTCACCGGGGTATACGCGGCTGTGTGCCCAAACCCAGGGTCCACTGCACCGATCGACACGGTGAGGTCGTCTTCGACGTAGGTGGCATCGCTCAAGGCCGCGACGCATTCCACCGCATCGGTGATGTGAACCGAATAATCACCTTCCGGCAATCCGCTCGGAACCGTCGCTAACACCCGATTTGGATCCGAAGGGTCCCAGTCAAAGTCGAGGGCGATCACCCCGGTGTTGGCGTCTTGCAACCATACGGACACCACATCCTCGTTGACCCCGTGCACGTAGAGGGTCGATTGAACGGAGATTCCGCTGTAGGTGACGGGAGGATCCATAAACAGGACCACCGGGACTTCCACCACTTCCAACCCGAGCGGGAACACATCTTCGCAACCGTCGGCGTTGGTCAGCACCAGATCGTAAATGCCAGGTTCTACCGCCGTCGTATCGATCTGAACTTCGGTAGCGGACACAAAGGTGGTGGGAACGGGTGTGCTCCCCACCAAAACCTCCGCCCCTTCCGCAAAGCCGGTGCCGTACACCGCCGCCGACGCACCGCCCTCGCACACTTTTTCAGGTTCTACCGAAGTGATCTCCGGGGGGTCGACGACCTCCAGCGCCACATCGTCATTGGACTCGCATTCCGCGGGAGTGGGGTTCGTCACCACCACCGGATGGCTGGCGATCTGCGGGAAGGTGCCGTTGGGAACTTCCACATCCACCTGGGTGCAACTTTCGCCGACGGCGGTGCCGCCAAGATCGCTGCAACCGCTGGAACCGGTCACCGTCAAGGGAATTCCGCCAATCTCGACCACCGGGGGCACACCGTCCACAAACACAAAGCCGGTGCCCTCGATCCCGAGAGTAAAGGTATCGGCGTCATAACAGGTGGTTTCTGGATGCAATTCCGCCACCACCGGAGCGTCCACCACCACCAACGGTAGCGGCTCGGCAGCGCAATCCGCATCCGGCGGATTGATCACCACCACATCCTGAACTCCGGCGATCAGGGTGCCTTCCGGAACCGTGAGGGTCAGCACGTCGCAGCGCTCGCCCTCGACGGGACCCGCCAATGGCTCACAAGAATCCGCTCCCGTGGCCGGGATCGACACATCGCCGATCAAAACCGTGGGCAACACCTCATCCACCACCAAAAATCCCGAACCGGTCAGCGTGAGCGCATTCGACAGGCCGTCGCACACGAGATCTTCGACCACCGACGTCAAGATCGGCGCACCAACCAGCTCTACCGGAAGCGATTCCGATTCGCAGTCGGCGGGCTCCGGATTGCGCACCAAAGCGTCGTAAATCCCGGCATCCAGTGCTGCCTCCGGAACATTCACCTCCAACGAATCGCAGATCTGGCCGCCCGCCGGCCCCAACAGATCGGTGCAATCTTCGGCGGAGGTCGCTACAAACTCCTCTTCGCCCATCCACAACGACGGCAGGGTGCCGTCGGCCAGCACCAGAAAATCCGACCCGGTCAACACGAAATCCCGGCTCTGATCCTCCACACAGGTCAACTGTGGCGCCAATTCCTCCAAGTGCGGCGGATTCACCACCTCCAGCGCGACCGCTTCCGTGGACACGCATCCCGCGGGTTCGGGGTTTTGAACGACGATCCCGTGTACTCCGGTCGCCAATGCCGCCTGTGGGATGGTGACCGAAAGCTCGGTGCATTGCTGCGCTTCCACCGGTCCCGCCAGATCCACGCACCCGTTGGCCGCGGTCGGAGTCAACACCACATCATCGAAAGCGACGGTAGGCAGAGTCCCTTCCACCACCAAAAATGCGCTTCCGGTGAGCACCACATCCACATCGTGCTGATCGACGCAGATCAGGTTTGGCGAGACCGCGTCCAATACCGGGGGGGGCACCACCGCCAGCGCGTTCGCCGCGGTGGCCGCTTGTCCATCGGGATTGGCGGCGGACACATCATAAATCCCTGATGGGAGCTCCAATTCGGGGGAGACATCGAACCCCATGGTGCTGGAATCCACCCAGCGCTCCGTTTCGAGGGCGACCAACTCCCCTGCCATGCTCGAACCCAACAAATCCGTCACCGGTTGAACCGTCAGCTCCGGCAAAATCAGCCGCGCTTCATCGGTCAACACATCCGCGGAAACCGGCGTCAGCCCCGTACCGTGGACCGTCACCGCGGTGACCAACTGATCGTTGCACACCAGCGCCGGATCCACGCTTTCCACCTGGGGGGTCGGCGACTCCAACGTCGGGGTGCACCCCACCGAAAGAAACATCCATCCTGCAACCAGAATTCGATTCGACATGAGCCCTCAGGGTTTGCTTCACCCAAGCCTCCGTCGAATTCAAGGCTAAGGCCTCCCACAACTCAAAGATCTGTTCCCGGGTGGAGTACAATCGTAGACCGACCATTGGTAAAGCGGTTGACCATCCAACCGCCCAGCGTCCCGCTCGGTCCGCGGCTCCGGTGGTTTGGCATGGCCAGCTTCACCAAGATCCCACCGCACGAAAGCCGGCCGTCCACCGTGAGGCCGGGAACACCCCACCCTTACAAACATCCCATCTACCTAAACTTTCAACTTCCGGCTACCGCCCTGCCACGCCGCCCTCGGATACCCGATGCGGGTCGTGGCCCCGATACGCGATGGTCAACGGGTTGACCATCTGCCCGCTAGGTTCACCCGGCCAGGCCTGCTGACGACAGGTTCCGAACCGCCCACAGGATCGTCCGCGATTTGGTCACCTGCCACCTCCACTTCTCCGAAACCCGCCCCTCCACTGACACGCTCGTGGCGGCCTACGACCACACCGGGCTGGGTCGCGTCCGTCTTGGTGATGACCACGCACCCGCCTGGGGAATGGCCGTCGATGAGCAAAGTCACCTCCTGTTTGCTGCCCTGCACCGCCACCGGATCGTCCCACCGGGTCAATGCACCGATCCGTTGTCCGATTTCGCCCACGCGAAAGCGGAACTCGGTCGTTGGTTCCTACATCGCCGGTCCAAACGGCTCTTCCAATTTGGCGCGAATGGCTTCCTCGGTACCGCCCAGCTTTCGCTGAATGATGCCGTACAGGTTCTCTTTCGAGCCATAAGCTTGCTTGAAATCGTCGTCGGTCAGCTCGCTCCAGACCTTTCGCGCCTGCGCGCGAAGCGCTTGCCAACGCACATCGGCCGCACTTCGCTTGCCCGCTTTGGAACCCTTGATCGCCTTGGCCATAAGCCCTTTTCGTCGAGGGGCCGACTTCGGCTCGGCGGACGCCTCGACCTCATCCACATTCACCACCTCATCAAGGTTCACCACTTCGTCGGCGTTCACAGATTCCAATTCAGCTTTTCGGGTCATGGGTTCAGCTCCGTTCGGGTTCGCCGACTGCAAAGCAGTTCCCGTGCCATCCCCGCACGCTCCCATGGACGCCCTTTTTCGGATACGTAAGCGACCCGATCCACCACAATGACGTTCGGTGTACATCCTTTTGATGTGGCCCCCGGATCCCATGATCACCCTCACCCAACTCGAGTACATCGTCGCGGTGGAAAAGCACCAAAACTTCGGTTTGGCCGCGAAATCTTGCCACATTTCTCAACCCACCCTCTCGATGCAAATCCAAAAGCTGGAGGACCACTTGGGGGTGGTGATCTTCGACCGTTCCGCGCAACCCATCCAGCCCACCCCGCTGGGGCAGCGGATCCTCGAACAAAGCCGCATCGTGCTTAGCGAATCCGCCAAAATCACCGAGCTGATCCACGAAGAAAAAGAGCGGATCGAAGGAGATCTCCACCTGGCGGTGATCCCGACCCTCGCCCCCTATGTGTTGCCGCTATTCCTCAAAGCATTTGGCGCTCAGTACCCCGGCATTCGCTTACGGGTGGAAGAGCGGCGCACCGAGGACATCCTCGCCGGGCTCAAGAAAAACCAGATCGACGTCGGCCTGCTCGTCACCCCCCTGGACGAGCCCTTGATACGCGAACTTCCGCTGTTTCAAGAGCCGTTTTACGTGTACGCCGCCGCCCAAAGCCCCTTGGCACAACAACGGGAGATCTCGGAACGCGACCTCGCCGGCGAACACCTGCTGCTGTTATCGGAAGGCCATTGCATGCGAGAACAGACGTTGCGCGTCTGCAAAGGGCGAGCCCAACGTTCCTCGAATCTCCAATTCGAGAGCGGCAGCATCGAAACCCTGTGCCACCTCGTCGAAAAAGGCCACGGATATACCATGATCCCGCACCTGGCCAAAGAGTGGCTTCAGGGCCGTTCCGGGCGCATCGTACCCTTTTCGGCGCCATCGCCCAGCCGCGAGGTCAGCTTGGTGGTGCACCAGAGTTTCATTCGAAACTCCGTTCTCGCGGCGCTGGATGCCTGCATCCGCGAATCCCTACCGCCCGAACTGGGCCTGAATACCGGACAACGCATTCCCATCCACTAACGGGAACGCGATCGTCAAGATACTTGACGATCTGTCTAGAACACCAAGTTCATCATCACGTGTGAGCTGGCGTGGTCGCCTCGAAAGCCAATTCCCAGGCCGTAGTGTGCCACCGGTTCGGGTCCGTTCGCGCCTTCCGCAGTGGCTGGAAACGCACTTGCCGGCACCGTAAACGTGAATACCCCGTCCACGGGGGTCGCGTCGTCGAACTGGAAAAAGTTAATAGCGCCCATCGGTGGCCCAGAACTACCGTGGGCGGACACGTCGATCCAGAAGTCGTTGGACGTGAGCGGCTCGCCTTGTTCGTCCAAGGGTGCGATCACCTGGACCTCGAGGTCTTGCATGGGATCAAAGGTCACATTTCCGCTCGTCCATGGCGAGACGGCGCCCACATTTCCGATCGCCACCGGCAGCGCCGGCATGATCACAGGCTCCGGAAGCACCGAATTCGCCCGGGTGATTTCATCGTCGCAGATCACGTCCACCGCCACCGAATCGCCCGCTTCAAACAAGGAACCGCTGGTCAACTTGACCTGCCAACGACCGTTCGCTTCCACCAGCAGATAGTCGCTGTCCTCCCACGAACCGCCCGTTTCAAGGTGGGCGCTCTGGAGATAGGCCTCCGATTCGGACGCGTCGAGCCATGCACCGGTGATCACCGAGCCCTGGTTGGGCACCGCTTCCAAGATCAGCAAGGTATCCTGCGTTCGGGCCGCATCGCGGGTATCGGCATCGCTGTCCCAATACAGCGGCAACCGGTCCGCTGGCAGCCGTAGGAACGGAAAGAAGTTGTGGAAATAGCAGCTTCCATCCGACTCTTCGATCCCCACTTCGCCCGTGTCGACGGTGTCGCTGGTGTCCTCGGTATCGTCGATCGCCGACGTATCTTCAGTGTCTTCCGTCACATCCACGCGAACCGTCGCATCCGCCTCGGCGCCGCCCGGCCCGCTAAGGACCGCCAGCACCTGGTGTGCTCC
>SYKL01000006.1 GCA_005797785.1 Pseudomonadota bacterium
CGCCGACATGATCGAAAACGCGATCGACGATCCGGCGCAGAATGATGTTTACTATGCAAACAACCGCCTACAGCAGGGTTCGAACACCAGCACTTATGCCCTTGGAACATCGAGCATCGGAAGTCCACATGCCTATCCACCGATTTCCGTCACACCGGTAGCAACCCTCACGACCTACATGCAAAACCAGGTGGGTGCATTCCCTCGGGACACTATGGACGATCGTCTGCTGGGCTACCTGTCGCTACCGATCGACAGTAAACCTGCGGCTTGGTCCGGTGGAAACGGGGTGAACTTTGGCGACGCCCTCGCGCTTGGGAATGGAAGCCATCCCGCTCCGCCCACGGACACCGATGCGGATGGAATGCCAGATTCCTGGGAGACTCTGCATGGGTTGAACCCGGCGTCGGCGGGCGCTGCGGCCACCGGATTGTCTGCAAATGCAAACAATGGAATCGACGGCTGTTGGCCGGGTTACACCGATCTCGAGTGCTACATCAATGAACTTGCCGATTCATTGCAGCCTTAACCCCGCGGACAGGAATTGCCCTAAGGCATTGTCCAAATCACCACGGTGCCGTCTTCTCCCGCTGACGCCAATCGGCGATGATCCGGGGAAATCGCCACTCCAAGAGCCGCACCGTCGTGCCCGCGCCAACGTGCCATCTTTTCTCCAGAGGCCGGATTCCAAACGGCGATCGTGCCATCCGCGCCTGCGGAAACCAAGCGATCACCATCCCAATCCAGCGCCAGCACGGGGATGGCGCCCCAGGATTGGTCACCATGATCGAGCACCACCGGCGTTTCGGAGGCGGAATTCCAAATCATGATTTTGCCGGACTCGCCCGAGGTGGCGACGTATTTCCCGTCGTCTGACCACGCCAAGGTCCGCATATGAACCCCCACGCCGTCGAGCTTCCGCTGAAAATCGACGGCATTGGTCGACGTGCGCCAGACCCCGAGCACATTGTCGTGCATCGCGACCGCGAGGGCGGCGCCATCGGGCGCAAAGGCGAGCGCCTCGACATGGGCGGGGTGTTGGTAGGAGGCGAGATCGCTGAAATCAGAGGTGGAAAGCACATGGACGCTGCCTTCCTCGCCGCCGATGGCGATCGCCGATCCGTCCGTGCTCCACGCCAAAGCCTCGCCTTCGAAGCGGTCTCCCCAATATTTGAAGACGGCTCCGGCTTCGACATCCCACAAGCGGTAGCTGCCGTCCCCCGAAGAGGTGAGAAGGCGGTCTCCACCCGGTGAAAAGCCAATTTGCATAGCGCCTTCTTCGTGTCCAAACAGAGCGCGTTTCTGCTCGCCGGCGTTGGCGTCCCACAAGGTCACCGAGCCGTCCCCCGAGCTGGCCGCCACCCGGCTGCCATCGGGCGACCAAGCGATGTCGGTGAGCGCTTCTTGCGGACCTGAACGTTCAAACCACGCTTTCCCGGTGAGGCGCCCAAATGCGGCGAGCTTTCCGCCGCTGGCCCCCGCGACGACCCTCTCGTCGTCCACTGCGATCACCGCCGGCAAAATTCTTGGTCGCACCGATTCAATGGGCTCACCGGACAGCGGGTTGAGCGAGACCACCTGGCCGTCGGCGAGCGCCACCACGGTGCGGCTCGAGGAACCGCTCATGCTGATCACGGGAGCATCGAGGACAATTTTGCGAGGCCGCAAACGCCGGAGATCCCAGACCTTCAACCGACCGGTGGTGAGGGCTGGATCCGCACCTAGCCCGACGAACAAGCTTGCACCATCGGACGAAAATGCTATTCCTTCGACGCCTTCCCGGGTTCCTTTGGCCTGAAGCAGGGGGGTTCCATCGGCGGCCCACACCCAAACGGCACCTCCCAGGCCGGATGCGGCGATCTTCTGCCCGTCGGGCGAAACGGCAATCTCCGAAAAGGAGGTGTCCGTCGGCCCGATCCAGTGTTCCAAAACTTCGCCGGTCGGACTGAGGCGGTGAACTTGACCGGCATCATCGCCGACAAAAAGCTGGGCACCATCCGGCGACCACACAATGCTCCGCAGGCCATCCCCCACGTTGGCGGTGTAATGCACGGCTTTTTTCGTATCCAAATCCCAAATGGCTACGCCGGATTCGTCCGCGGTCGCAGCAAATCGGCCATCCGACGAAAAGGCGACCGCTTGCGCTTGGACGCCCACCCGGTCGTAGCGGCCAAGGCGGGTGCCGGTTTCCAAGTCCCACAGTGCAAACCCGCCCTCATACCGACCGATGGAAGCGAATACTTTTCGAGTAGGGGAAATGGCTACGCCGACCACCCCTTGCCGATGCGCAAGAACGGGAGTTCCAAGGCGGCGCTCCGCCCCGGCCGGCACGGGCGAGCCCTCGGCGATCAGCGCTACGGGCTCCGGTGGTGCTTCATCAGCTTTGGTCGATACAAAATCGACGGTCGGGGCGGCCTGCGCGATCAGTGCCCAAAAGCCAATTCCTGCACAAAACACGGGGGTCCTCCCAAGATGAGCGTCTAACGGGAACAGAGTATTCGCACGTCGCGCGGAAGTACAGCGGTGCCGCGCCCGACGGGATGATCCTTGGGTCGCGACGTGTTAGAATGCGCCGTTGCGTCGGGGGGTCTCATGCGAATGTTGGGCGTCGTGTTGGGCGTGTGCATTTCTGGCGTGGCGCTGGCTTCGGTGGGTTTGACCAACGAGGACTCCAAAGAATACCGGTTGCTCCTCTCCGATGGCGAGACGTGTTTCAGCGGAACCCACACCGCGATCGGTTCAAACACCACCACCAGCGTGAGCAGTGCAGTGAAGTACATCTGCCTAAATGAGCAGAAACCCGCCTTTGCGATTGAAGACGGCAAGAGCTATGTCATTCGCGATGGTGTGCTGAAAGCGCGATAGCGAACACCTGCGGAGACGGCCATCACCGGAATTGGGCTCGCATCGCGGATCCTCATGGGCCTGGTTGGCTACGAACTGGTGCGCCTGGCGGTGGTGGGTTTTGCAAAAAAGCTGATTCGAAGGGGAGCCATTCAGTTCCTGCGCGAACATCGGGTGCGCCTCGAGTCGGCGCGGTTTATCGATCGGGTATGGATGCGCGAGCGCTTGGCGTGGGATCCGGAGATTGAAGCAGCCATTCTGGATGCCGCTCGGGAAACGGGGGAGCCGATTCCGTCGCTCCGGCAGCGAGTCGATGAATATGTGGAGGAGATCGCTCCCTATTTCTCCATTTCATCCTATTATCAATTGGGCGGAAACCTCGCAAAAGTCGTGATCAACTTTTGTTTTGAGTTGGTTGTGGATCACGGGGGATTCGACCGTCAGGCGAAAAGAGTGCCGCCCGGCGCCATTCGGATCTATGTGATTAACCACCGCAGCAATTTCGACCCGGTGATCCTCGCGTTTGGATTGCTACAGCATGTCTCGATGTCGTATGCGGTGGGCGAGTGGGCCCTGGTGTGGCCGCTTTCGACGTTGTTTCGGTCGTTTGGAAGTTACTTTGTACGCCGTGGCGAGGAAGATCCCCTCTACCACAAGACGCTGGAGCGTTTCGTGCAGCTCCTGGCCGGGCATGGTGCCGTCACGGGCTTCTTCATTGAAGGCGGACTTTCGCGTGATGGAGTGCTTCGCCGCCCCAAGACGGGTCTGCTCGACTACTTGGTGAAAGTGAGGCGCGAATATCCCGATCGCGAGGTCATCTTCCTTCCGGTGGGGATCAACTACGACCGGGTGTTGGAAGATCGCTACTTGGTCCGCGAACGCAACGGCCGCCGACCCAAGAAGATCCTGCTCCTTCGCCTGTGGAACCTTGTGGCGATCGCGTTTTGGCTGCCCATCCTCATCGCGGCGAATGTGTTGAAGGTCGCCACTCGTTCTCACAAAAAATTCGGATATGCTGCGATTTCGTTTGGTGAGCCGCTGAAGATCACCGACTGGCCGGGAGGAGCCACCCTGCACGAATTGTCCGCCGACGAACGAAAGGACAAGGTGGACGCCCTCGCTGAGGAGTTGTTGTACCGCCGGATCGGCGCCGTGGTGCCGGTCATGCCCGTTCCGGTGCTCTGTCTCGCACTGTTGCGGAGCTCCAATGGGGAAAACTCTGACCTCGTTAAGATGATACGTGAAGTGATCGCGGAATTTCGGCTTTTGAAGGCGCCGATGGCGTTTGGTGAGGCGTTTGAGGGCATTTTCCGCCGCCGCCAGCAAAACCGCGCCCAAACGCAAATGCCAAGGGTGGACGAGGATCTCATCGATGTGGAAGAAGCGGAACTCGTGTTAGAGCTCGCGCAATTCCAGCTGGTGCGCCGACGGATCCTGCGAAAACGTCCGGATGGACTGGACGTGATGGATCGCCCGATGGTGGAGTACTACGCCAACAGCGTCATCCACCACCTCAGCCCTGAGCTGCTGACCGACCGGCCGCCGGAGGTACAGCGGACTGAACCGGATGTGCAAGCTCGTTAGGGAGTTTCCGGCACCGTTAACAGACTGGTCTGCGTCTCCTGGATCCCTTCCAGCGTGCGCCGCGCAGCCTCCCACAGCCGAACCGGGAGCGGGCTCGATCGATCCTCGGGATAACCTACTTCGATCCTGAAATCGAAGAACTTCTTAAAGGCATCCAGCCATGCGGGGTGTTCGCCCATCTCCTTGGTCATGGCCCGGAACGCTATCAATTGTTTGGCCATGCCCAATCGAAGCACTTCGCGCGGGTTGAATCCGAGGGTCCGGAAGGCATTTTCGAGCGACTTCATCCCCCGGACCTCATAGTCGAACATCCGCAACTGCCACAGCACCAGATCGGCCATTTCCGCGCGGGAAGCACCTTTTAGCAGCTCTGGAAGGTAGTTGATCCCGAGTGCCACATGCCGCGCTTCATCCCGCTCGTAGTAGGGGAGAAGCTCTGTCAGAATGGGCTCAATTTTCCGTTCGCGGGACGTCTGGAACAGGGTGAGAGCCACCGGCTCGATCATCAGTTGCATGCCGATCAGTTTTTTTGCGAGGGTGTTGGCGTTGATCACTTCTTCCAACGTGCGTTGTGCGGCGTGCGGTAGGTGTTCCGCTCGGTAGTTGCTCAACTGCAGGTAGTCGTGCATCACGTAAAAATGTCGGGCTTCATCGTGCGCTTGCGACGTCGCGGCGAGTTTGGCCTCCATCGGCTGAAGCGCATCGGCGAGGGCAGCGGACACCTTCCAGGCGGCGAGCTCGCCCCAGAGGATCATGCCGAAAATTTGGTGCACTGCGCGGGTCTTTTCGGGGGAGAGGTGCACCCCACCGTGCTTCTTGACTAAGTTGTCAAGTATCGCCTTGCCGTCCCAGATCTTTTCTTGGCCGCGGTGGTAGATTTTCTCGAGTTTGCGGGCTTGTTCGACCTGTTTTGCCGTGGCCACCTGATCGAACATCTCGTAGGGAAGCGAGGACCGAGCAGGAGCGCGGCGACCGAGGGTGGCTCGTTTCAAGGCGCGTCGTAGCATAGGACCTCCCATTCACGGGTTGGGTTGCGGCTTGAGCGCCGCTTCGTGGAACAATCGGCGAAGATCTTGGTAGGAACGCTCGATGCGTTCGATGTCTTCGGGAGTACGGGCGTACGCGAGCTCGACCACGAGGCCGTGCATGGTGATGCGCACCAGGCGGGTGAGCTGTTCGGGGGGAACAAACAGGCGTTCGGTGTCTTCTTGGAAGATGTCGCGGATGGCATGCGCCAGCATCTGCTCATTTTCGGCGTAGAACTCATCCAACCGGTCGCGGATCGGACCGCCTTGGCTCGCCAGTGCCACGGTTTCTACCATAAACGGCGCCCAAGCATGCATGTCGCGCAGGGCCCCCCAGAGAGCGTCCAGGCCGCTCAAAGCGGTGTTCATCCCGCGATCGCCGCTCTTCACCTTGTCGACAATGCGAGAGTGTACCTGCCGAAAGGTGAGGCGCTGAGCTTCAATCAGCAGATGCTCTTTGCTCTGAAAGTGGTAGTGAAGCAGGCTTTTGGAGACCCCGGCCGCAGCCGCCACCCCATTCATGGTGGCGCCCCGGTATCCCTCCGCGCCAAACAACCGCGCTGCCGCATGGAGAATCTTGGCGACCGTCCGTGTGCGCCGAGAGGTACTTTGGGAGTCGGGATCTTGGAAGTCGGACATGTGGGTACCTGGCCGGTGGAGGAAACTGGCCCGCCAGTACAAAAAGTATCGCCTTTCCGCCGAGGGAAAGCAACGGTCGGCGTCGCAAATGACGGTTTTTGACTAAGAAGGGCCACTATCCGCGCCACCGGTTTTCAGCTGGGAGCGCGGGTTGGCGGTCGGAGGCGACTATTCGTTCGCTTCCACCGCGACAAAGACGGCCTGACCATTGTCCGATAGCGAGAGGATGCCTCGAATGCTGCGTTTCAGCCGTGTTTCCACATCGCTGCGTTCGGCCAGAGGATAATGGCGTGCGAGCGCGCTGATCGCCTCATGCGGGTTCGGAACGGTGACGCCGCCGATGACGTTGATGCCGTGATCCACCGCATCGAGAGCGCCATCCAGCGAAATGCGATCGCGAAGTTCGCCGATGGCCAGCAGATCGGGGTGTTGGCGAAGGGCCGCTCGAATGCCGGCGGCCATGGACTCGGTGTCGGTGTTGACGCCTCTCTGGGCGATGGTCGCCATGGCGTCGCGGTGCAAATAGGTGATCGGATCTTCCAGGATGGTGACAAAGCCCCGATGTGCGGCATTGAACCGATCCACCAACGAAGCGACCAACATTGCCCGCTTTCGCACGCCCGTGCAGAGGATCAATCCGGGGTTGCCGAGGATCCGCTCGACATCGGCATCGAACCCGAGGGACGTCAGAGCTGGGATCGTGAGCTCCGAGCGCTGTACGATGATGGCGGTGGAGCCTCGCTGGCGGTACAGGCTCACAAAGAACCGGCCGACGCCGTTGACGCCAAACGAAAACTCTCGGTCCGTGGCGGTGTTGAGTGGAACTTCCAAGTTGGCCAGCGCACAGAGGTGTTGTGCGATCTGCAGCGAACCCTGCGGGGTAAGCTGAACTTGGCCGACGGGCAGCAATACACCGTCGATCCGAAACAGGGGCCGGTTGGGCACCTTAAAATGAATTTCGGAAGCATTTTTGTCGCGGGCTTCGCGAAGGATCTTGAGCACGTCGTCGCGGGTCATCCGTACTCCTCGTGTCGTTGACCTTCGGCATGATACCCGATCGCATGCAACTCGTGGTCCGCGCTCCGAATCACCTGGGAGACGGCGTGATGGCGCTGCCGGCCCTGCACGCGCTGTCGGCGGTGGCGGCGCATTTGGTGATCGCGGCGCCGCCGTGGGGGGCGGACCTCTACCGTGAAGTGCGTGGTAATGTCGTGCCGTTGGGAGCTTTTCCTCGGGGCGATGTCGCAGTGCTATTTCCGCCCTCTTTTCGCGCGGCGTGGGAAGCGCGCCACAGCCCGCGCAGGATTGGGATCGCGTCCGATTTTCGCCAGTGGTTGCTTACCGATGTGGTCAAAGAGCACGAACATCGCGGTGAAACGTACGCTGCGTTGGCTGCGGCAGTAGGGGCGGTCGCGGAAGGGCCGCCGCGTTGGCGGACGGATTCCGTCCCTTCGGACGCTCCGGAGGGCCATATTGGCCTAAATCCGATCAGCCGTTCGGGCGGGGTGGTGGATTGGCAGGGGTATGCCGTACTGGCCGAAAGGATTGGGCGACCGGTGGTCTTCTACGGAGGCCCGGGTGAAGAGGCGCGGGTCGCCCGAGTCGCGGGGCGGCACCTTCAAAAAGTAGGTTTGTCTCTGCCCGAGTTTGCGCGCTCGTTGGCGCGGTGCGCCTTATTCGTCTCCAACGATTCCGGTGCAGCGCATTTTTCGCGGGCATGCGGGGTTCCCACCTTGGTCATTTATGGCTCGACCGCGCCCGAGCGCACCGGACCGGCGGGGGCGGCGTCGGTTCAAGGGAAATCGCCTTGTCGGCCGTGTTATCGGAAGTCGTGCCGGTTTGACTTTGAATGCCTGCACATTCCGGTGGATGCGGTCGCCCGCGCGATCGGCCAAATCGTCAAGTAGTTGACTACATGGGCAACATCTCTTAAGGATGCATCAGCTTTTCTGCGAGGGTGAGCGCCGCCATTCCTAACACCAGCACCCCAAACGCGCGGCGAAGGTTGGTCTGCGGAACGCGGGAAGAGGCGAGGGAACCCGCGATCGAGCCGAACACCGCCGCACCGAGCACGATTCCGGTGACCTGCGGGTCGATGCTCACCCCATGCAAATGACCGAGAAAGCCGGCTGAAGTCTGCAATGCGATCACCAGCAGGGAGGTTCCGACCGCCCGCCGCAACGGAAGCCCGCCCACCAACGATAGCGCTGGAACCACCATAAATCCCCCGCCGGCGCCGACCAACCCGGTGATGCAGCCGACGGAACCCGCGGTGAGAAACAGCTTCGGCCACACGATGTCGTTGGAAGGCTCGTGCTCTTTGCGTCCGCGCAGCATTGACACCGCAGTGGCGATCATCATCGCCACAAAGCCATACAAGAGGAGGGAGGGGGAAATCCAAGCGGCGGCCCGACCTCCAAGGTAGGCGCCGATCATCCCCACCGCTGCAAAACCGAGTCCAACGCGCAGATCGACGTTTCCTTGCCGATAGTGAGGAATGGCGGCAACGGCGCTGGTGACGCCCACGACCAACAGGGAGGTCGCGATCGCCGTTCGCTCCTCCATTTGCACCACGTACAGCAGGATCGGCACCATCAAAATGGAGCCGCCGCCACCCAAAAGCCCAAGGGAAACGCCCACCAACACCGAAAGTAGGGCGGCGAGCGCAAGCATGTTCAGCGCTCCACCGGGAGAGCGGCTTCATTCCAAGCGAGCATTCCGCCGGCGAGGTTCACCACCGTCTCAAATCCCTGTTGCGTGAGAAAAGCGGTGGCATTGCCGGATCGAGCGCCGGATCGGCAGATCATCAGCAACGGTCGGTGCCGGTCGGCGCTGGCGAGCGCGTCGGGAACCGTGGCCAACGGAATCAGTTCGGATCCAGCGATGTGCGCCAAAGGACCATTGTATTCCTCGGGCTGCCGGACATCGATCAGCCGAAAAGCGCTGAGGTGCGTTGCGACCGCGTTGGGATCGACTTCAAACCCACCGTAACCGGCGGGGCGAAGTAGTTTTTGCGTGGATTCGGGGAGCATGATTCCTCAGTTCGGCGCGTCGGTGTGGCCGCATTGAAGGTTGGCGGGGAGGGCTTGGTCGATGAACCTCGGATAGGCGAGCTTCAAGTCGGCCATTAGTGCGATGAAGTCTTCCCGCGAACGACCGTCTCCAAGGCGAGCATTGGAGCGTTTCTCTTCGCCGATGGTGGAAGAGGTGCGACCCTTATAGTCGTGTCCAGGGAAAACGATGGTTTCATCGGGCAAAGAGAAGAGGTGTTGATGGACGCTGTCGTACAGCCGGCCTGCGTCCCCTTGCTGAAAATCGGTGCGGCCGCAGCCGCCGATCAACAGCGCATCGCCGGTGAATACGCGATCGAGCACGTAGATCGACAGATCCGCAAAGGTGTGTCCGGGCGTGTGCAGGATGTTCAAGCACAGGTCGCCGACCTCCAGCCGATCGCCATGCCGCAGGTAGCGGTCGGCGCAGGCGATCCCTGCGGCTTCGGCCACCAAACTCTGGCTTCCCGCGCGACGCCGGAAGGCGGAAGCGGCGGTGATGTGGTCCGCGTGCACATGGGTGTCAAGCGTATATTTCAGTTTGAGTCCCAACTCTGCTAAGACTTGGCTGTCGCGCTCCACCATGCCCAACACCGGGTCGATGAGAATGGCCTCGGAAGTGCGCTCACAACCCAGCACATACGTATACGTCGATGTTTCGGGTTCGAACAATTGCCGAAAGATCATCGGGAGCTCCGTCCTCGTGTGGCTAACCGGTGGTCGCCGCGCGCGCCGGCTGAAATAGCGCTGGGAAGGGCGGCGCCGACCGGGTAGGGAGTAGGGGGAGGGCGCGATGTCCAAATGGTCAATCGGCTTTACTATGGGGTTGTTGGCGTGCACTTCCGATCCCGTGGACACCGATCTTCCCGTTGAAACAGACGTTGTGGACACGCAGGATTCCGACACGGATGGTCTACAGGTTGACCAATTCACCTTCACGGCGGTGGCCTGGAATTTGGAGTCGGGCGGCTCGGAGATCGAGACCTTGGCCGACACGGTCGCTGTGGTAGAAGGCGAGGCCAGTTGGGCGTTTTGCGAGGTTCAGGATTACACCTGGGCCGATTCCTTGGGTCAAGACGCGGCGGACCAGGAGAGTTTTCTTAATTTCGAATACGTGTTTGGGACGACCGGCTACGAGGACCGGTTGGTGATCGCCTGGGACCAAGAGGTGTTCGACAAGCTGGATGACTATGAGCTCGACGACATCAATGTGGGTGGGACGGCGCGTGCCCCTTTGGTCGTGCATTTTGAGGTGATCGCCACCGGCGACCAATTCCTGTTTATGGTCAACCACCTGTGGCGCTCGGAAAATGAATACCGGCACGAGCAGGCGGACATGCTCAATGAGTGGGTATCCGAGCAGACTTTGCCCGTGATCGCGATGGGCGACTACAATTTTGACTGGGATGTGGTCGACGGCGAAGAAGACCACGATGAAGGCTACGATCTGATGACGGCGCTCGATCGTTGGACCTGGGTTCGCCCGGACCCGCTCGAAGAGACGCATTGCAGCAGCTACAATTCCGTTCTCGACTTCGCGTTCGTATCGCCGACCGTCTTGGACTGGGCGCCGGTTTCCGAGATTTTAACGCCCGATCCCGATTGGTGCCCGGATGGACCGGAGCAGTCGGATCATCGGCCGGTTTCGATTCAGGTGTCGATTCCGCAGTAGAGCGGCGGCAAATGACGGGGGATGACACAGATCGTCAGCTCGGTTGACGATCTAGCGCATCCCCTTGAACCACATCTCGCCGTTTCCGTACCCCGACGACACGATCAGCTGCACATCATCTGGCGTACGGACGGTCTTTTCGAATCGTGCGATCCACAGGTCCGACCAGATGTTCAAATGCGGGTAGAGGGCCCGCTGCATCGGATTCGGCTTGCGGACTTTGTAGATGCTGACGAGCTTTTCTTCGGTGCCATCCGCCAATAATCGGATCTGCCATTTGTCGTCGGCGGTGCCGAATTCCTCGCCCTTGGGCATGGCCGAATCCGACGAAAACACCAATTCGTGGTACAGATTCCCGTCTTCGAGCAGGCGCTCGGTGTACGCCTTGTGATCCTCTGGCGTCGCATTCAACAGGCGTTGGCGTTCGTCCGCCATCGCCATGCGAAATTCGGGGGTCAAATAGGTCGCGCGCATGTTCAACGCGGTTTCAAAATCCCAATACACGATCAGGTGTTCGGTATAGTCCTCGTAGATCGCGATGTAGTTGCGACGCGCCCGGCCACCGGCGGCGGTTCCGAAGAGCAGCAGGCCGGCCAAAGCGACGAGGCGAACGTTAAACTTCATTTCAGCAACTCCGCGCGCGTAGCCAACGCTTCCAGCACCAAGCCTTGTTCGGCAAGGAACTCCGCGGCGCCTTCCTGGCGATCGACCACGGTAAGGCATTGTACCACATCGAGGCCGGCCGCCCGGGCGCGCTCGACGGCTTTAAACAGCGAGCCCCCGGTGGTCGTGGTGTCCTCGACGATCGCCACTTTACACCCGGCGGGGAGGTTGGACATGCCTTCCACATAGGCGCCGGTGCCGTGCCCCTTCGACTCCTTGCGGATGATGAAGGCATGCACTTTTCGGCCTTGCATCCAGGCGATCGGCGCGATGGCGCACGCGATTGGATCGGCGCCGAGGGTCAGCCCTCCCACCGCCTGAACGTCCGAGCGCAATTTGTCGAGCATCAACGCGGCAATCAGCCAGGAGCCTTCCGCGTTCATGCTGGTCTGCTTCACGTCCACATAAAAATCAGAGGTCTTGCCGCTCGAAAGCGTAAACTGGCCGGTGCGAACGGACAATTCCCGGAGCAGCTCCATCAAACGAACTTTGTCGGCCTTCATTTGGACACCTGAGTGTCCAACCACTGAACGGTGGCCGTCAAAACGTCAGCGCGTTCGGGTTCATTGAAAATCTCATGGTACAACCCGGGGAAGACCGTCTTGGCGATCGGCCCACCCCACTCGGAGGCGAGACGATCGATAAGACCGGTATCGACGATCTTTTCTCCGGTTCCGTACATCGCGAATGCCGGCAGAGTGTATTTCGAACCGTGCGCGAGCACCCGCTCCGCGGCCTTGCCCATCTCCGAAAACCAGCGCGGAGTGATGATGTGAAACACGAGGGGATCCGTCTCATATCCCTTGACGATGTCCGGGTGACGGGAGACCTCGTCGGCCTTCAGTTCATTGCCCATGGCGAGCGCTGGAATCACGCGATTGAGCAGCCGGGCCGCGGCCAACTTCCAGAACGGGGCTTTCAGCTTTGGGCGGAGCAGGGTGGCCGACAATACCACCCCTCGGGCCGGGTTTTGGCGCAGGTAGTCGAGAGCGACCAATCCACCGGCCGAATGCGCGACAATGAACGGCGCGCTGCCGATCGCTGCCACCGCTGCATCGACATCCTGGGAATATTCGGTCCAACGCCGCACATGTCCACGACGCCCTTCGGCCACGCCGTGCCCGCGAAGATCAAGTCCGAACACTCGGTATCCGGCGTCGACGAGCGCTTTCGCCACATGATGGTAGCGGCCCATGTGATCCGCATAGCCGTGGATCAGCAGCACGTCCGCCTTGGGGGCGCCTGTCGGATCGGCGCGGAACCACCCGAGCCGAGTTCCATCGGCGGAGCGCAAGTCTTGCTGGCGTTGCAATGTTGTCACGGCGAACCTCCCCGGTTGGCCCCTCATAGCATTGCCGTGCGGAGCAGGCCCGATTACGGGTCGCTCCCGAAGGGGAGGTCCCGATGTTGCTGGCCGACGTCCCGCTTGCATTGACGTTTGACGACGTGTTGCTGGTTCCGCGCGCGAGCGAGGTGTTGCCCCGGGATGTCGATATCTCGACAATCCTTGGGCCGAATCTCCGGTTAAACATTCCCATTCTCTCTTCGGCGATGGACACCGTCACCGAATCGGGTACGGCGATCGCGTTGGCGCGGCAGGGGGGGCTTGGGATTCTGCACAAGAATCTCTCGGTCGAACGCCAGGCCGACGAGGTTCGCAAGGTGAAGCGCGCGGTTACCGGGGTGATCGCCGATCCGGTGACGGTGGGCCCGGATGTGACCATCGGCCAGGCGCGCCAAGTCATGCGTGAAAACGACATTTCCGGCGTTCCGGTGGTGGTGGATGGCCGCGCGGTGGGGATCCTGACCAACCGCGATCTGCGCTTTGAACGCCGTCTGGACCGCGCGGTTCGGGAAGCGATGAGTACGTCGCTGGTTACGGTTCCGCCGGGTACGGGGCTCGAAGCCGCCAAAGACCTGATGCAATCGCACAAGATCGAGAAGCTGCTGGTGGTGGACGCGCAAGGATTTTTGCGGGGATTGATCACGATCAAGGATGTCGACAGCCTTTCCCGGCATCCGCTCGCGGTTCGCGACGCGCGCGGCCAATTGGTATGCGGTGCCGCTGTGGGTACCGGCGGGGATCGCCGCGAACGGGTGGCCGCGCTTGTAGAAGCGGGCGTGGACGTGTTGGTGGTGGACACCGCCCATGGCCACAGCCGTGGGGTATTGGAAGCGGCTGCGGAAGTGAAAGCCAAGTATCCACAGGTGTTGTTGGTGGTTGGAAATGTCGCCACCGCTGAAGCGACGCGGGCGTGCATCGACGCTGGCGCCGACGTGGTGAAAGTGGGCATCGGTCC
>SYKL01000065.1 GCA_005797785.1 Pseudomonadota bacterium
ACCGGCTTTGACATCATCTTCTTCTGGGTTGCCAGAATGATGTTTGCGGGCCTGCATTTGACGGGCACGGTGCCGTTCAAGGATGTGTACATCCATGCGCTGGTCCGCGACAAAAACGGCGATAAAATGAGCAAAACCAAGGGAAATGTGGTCGATCCCTTGGACGTGATTGAGAAGTGGGGTGCGGATGCGTTCCGGTTCACACTGATGGCGTTTGCGGCCCAAGGTCGCGATGTGCTGTGGAATGAGGCGCGGGTTGAGGGCTATCACCGGTTTACGACGAAGATGTGGCAGGCGTTGCGGTTTTGCCACCTGACCAAAGAGGGCTATGATCCTTCGGCTCCGATGGAGTTTGGGCCATACGATCGGTGGATCCAGGCGCGCACGGGCGAGGCGGTCGGTCGAATTCGTCAAGCACTTGACGAATACAAGTTCAACGAGGCGGCGGGCGAGATTTATGCCTTCGTTTGGGGTGAATACTGCGATTGGTACCTGGAGTTGTCGAAGGGCACCTTGTACGATGAAACAGTGTCGCGCGCGGCGAAAAATGGCGTTCAGCATACCTTGTTCACCACCATGGGCGAGATCGCCAAGTTGGTGCACCCGATCATGCCGTACCTGTCCGAGGAGATCTGGCACCAAATCCCGGGCACGTCCGGGTTTGTAGCGCAACAGAAATATCCGCATCCGAGCGACTATCCGAGCGATCCGACCGTGCTTGCAGAGGTGGCGCTGGTGCAGGAAGCGATCACCGAAGTTCGCCGAATTCGAGCGACGGTGGAGCTGTCGCCAAAGGTGGAATTGATCGGATTAATCGCCGATCCCATCCTCCGCGATCGGTTGGCGCCCCACCATCGTGCGCTGTCGGATTTGGCGAATGTGGAGCTTCAACCGCTTGCGGAGCGCCCTGTGGGTGTGGCTGCGGCGGTGGTGGCCGGCCAGGAGATCGTGATTCCGTTGGAAGGGAAGGTCGACTTTACCGAAACGGAGAAACGCCTTCGCAAGCGGGTGGAAAAAGAAGTCAAGGATCTTGACGATCTCACCCGTCGGCTCGGCAACGAAGCGTTTGTGTCGCGTGCCGCTCCAGAGATTGTCGAGGAAATGCGCGGCAAACAAGCGGCGGTGAAGGTCCGCGCGGAGACGCTGCGGCAGGTGGCCGATGCCTTGTTGAGCGCGGGCGCACAGTGAACGATCTCCGCCGCTTTGTCCGGACCGCCCTCGAGGAGGATGTCGGTCCCGGTGACCGCACGACCGAAGCCTGCGTCGATCCTTCGATCCTCGGCGTTGGAACTCTTCTCGCCAAGCAGGATCTGGTGGTCGCGGGGTTGGACGCTGCGAAAGCGGTGTTCGATGAGTTGGCGGAGCAACGTAGGGTACCTGTCGCTTGGGAAACGCGGATTTCCGACGGGAATTCCGCCCGCAAAGGCGAGGTGGTCGCCACCGTTCACGGGCCGTTTTCCCTTCTGCTGACCGGTGAAAGGGTTGCGTTGAATCTGGTGATGCGGCTGTCGGGGATCGCGACCAATACGGCGCTTTTTGTGGCTGCAGCGGGATCTTCAGGCTTGAAAGTGGTGGATACACGGAAGACCACCCCCTTCCATCGGGAGTTGGAAAAGCAGGCAGTTCGCGCAGGAGGAGGGTTCAACCATCGCCATGCGCTGTTTGACGGGATCCTGATCAAGGACAACCACATTGTGGCCGCCGGTGGGATCGCCGAGGCGCTGCGCCGGGCGCGGGCAGCGGGCCATCACCTGTTTCGACCGGAAATTGAGGTGGGAACGCTGGAGCAGGTGGACGAGGCGATTGCAAACGGTGCGGAAGTACTCCTGCTCGACAACATGGACGATGCAACGCTGAAGGAGGCCGTGGAGCGTGCGCGCGCGCTAAATCCACGGGTGGTACTGGAAGCGTCGGGAAACATGACGCCGGAGCGCATCGCCGCGATCAAAGGGTTTGGACTGGATTTTGTGTCAGCGGGAGGGCTTATCCATCAGGCACGCTGGGTGGATTTGTCGTTGAAGATCCGTCGCGCGTAAGTGGTACATCAAAAATCACTGAATCTAGTGAAAGTGGATGTGCCAGTCCGTTGCGAGCGCTATGCCCGATCCGCGTACTCTGCCCAAGAATAATCGTAGTTCTCGGTGTTTGGGCTCCAGGGATCCCAGGTCGGGATCGCCTCCAGAGCGGCCGCCCGATCCGGAGGAACAACCCCCGAAACCATGAACGCCTTCTGCCGGTGCGGAGCGTACGGATTTCTTAGGTCGATGCCCAACACGCCGAGAATCGAACGAGCGATATACCAGGTCGCTTGTGGATTCCATCCATGAGCGATCTTGATGGCGACGCCCAATCCCTCCGGAAAATCCGGGTGAACGATCGCCAGGCCGAGCAGGCCATCCGCCCCTTCTTTTGCCAAGACTTTCCCGCCGCCGGCCTTGAGAATGGTGCTGTCCAAACGGTTGAAGCCGCCGACAAGGTCGGGCTCGCGAACCATCGCTTCCCAGATCCAATCTTCGTCTTTGTCCCTCGCAAGTGCCGAAAAAGCGAGGGCAAGTTCGTTTACCGTGTTGCTCACGGTGGGAAGGCCGCAGCCATCTCTTGCGACGCGGAGCGGGTTCCAGGGCGTTCCATCGGAGTTTTTAGGGAGCGCGTGCCTTAATACGTCCAAATAGGCCGTAAAAAACGGATGGTGCGGAAGGGTGTAGCCTACCCGAGACCAGCCTTTTAACCTGCATCCTTGCAGGATGGCGGCGTGTTCGCCCGAACAGCAGTGGTACCAGCGCCGAGGCCGCCGAACCTGGCGCCCAAACTGCACCAATGGCACGTCGAGTGGCGTCTGGACGAGGCTCCAGTCGGACTCCGGCAACAGCGATTGGGCGGCGGCGACGTGTTCGGGGGTACCGTTGTGAGAAGAGACGGCGATCGCGCGTTGTCGCCAGTTGGTGTGCGGCTCGAGATCTTTGGTAAACACCTTTACCATAAGTGGTTTCATCATACTTCGGCCGTAACAAAGCACGTTTCCACCGAAGCTGTGCACGATCTTGTCGCCGCTTGCCCACGCGACCGCGCCATGAATCGTGGTTTCGCTCACACCGGCTCGACGAAAGTCCAGGAGCGGCTCCCATTCCACGTCACGACCGGTCGGGATACCTTCGTCGCGGGCCCCGAGTGGGCTGTTGGGGTACCATTCCGCGCCGGACTGTGGAAAGCGCTCGGACAAGGCTTACTCCTGCGGTTTGAGGAGGTCGTTTGCTAGGGCAAACCGGTCGGTCTCGTCGTCGTAGATGTACAGCCCCAACGAGAACAGGTCGTAAACCCAGCCGTGAAGCTCTACTTCGTCGTTTTCTAGTGCTTTCGCGACCACGGCGTAGGTGGCCAAGTGCTCCAGCTGTTCAAGCACGTTTGCTTCCACAGCCTTTCGCCAGATCTGCTCTGCAGAAGCGTCGGCAGGAAGTGTATTTCGGACAACTCGGGCCGTGGTTTCGGTGGGGGTCAGCCATTCGTGCAACGAGGGCATCCCGTGGACGTGTTCCAAGCCATCGACCGCGGCTTTGACGCCGCCACACCCGTAGTGCCCGCAGACGATGATGTGCGGGACCTTGAGATGGCCAACCGCATATTCCAGGGCCGCACCGACGCTGGCATCGGCATTTTCGAAGGTGGGGACGATGTTTGCGACATTGCGGATCACGAACAGGTCGCCCGGAGAACTCTGGGTCAACATCTCGGGAATGACGCGTGAGTCGGAACAACCCACGTAGAGAGCGTCCGGGCTTTGGTGTTCCGCGGCAAGTCTGCGCAAAAAGTCGCGCTCGCCGCCCACCTTCTTGCGGTAGTACTTGGTGTGCCCGCGAAGCAGCGAGTCGACCACGAGCTACTTCGCCCGGGATTCGAGAAAGGTAGCCAAGGAGCGGACCATCTGGCCGGTGCCCCCGGAGGCATAGTGACCGGCGGCTTTGTCGAAGAAAGCGGACCCCGCGATGTCGAGATGTGCCCAGCGAACGCCTTCGACAAAGTACTGAAGGAAGAGGGCTGCGGTGCTCGCGCCGGCGTCGGGCCGCCCGGAGACATTCTTGATCTGGCCCCAATCGCCTTTCAACCAGGCTTTGTAGGGTTCATGGAGCGGCATCCGCCACAGGCCTTCGGCATTGTGGGCGGCCGCGGCGTGAAGATCGGCGGCCAAAGCCTCGTCAGCGGTGTAGAGGCCGGTGAAATCGGGACCCAGGGCGACGACCACGGCGCCTGTGAGGGTGGCCACGTCGATCACCTCTTTGACCCCCGGCTCTTTGCAGGCGTTGATCAAGCAATCGGCCAACACGAGGCGACCTTCGGCGTCGGTGTTGTGGATTTCGACGGTGACGCCATTGCGATAAGAGAGGATGTCACCGAGCTTATAGCAGGAATTGGAGTTCATATTCTCGACCGCACCGATGATCGCATCGATGGCGATCGGGAGCTCGGAGGCGGCCGCGATACCAATGGCGCCAAGAACCGTGGCTGCTCCGCCCATATCGCAACGCATGGTCTGCATGCTGGCGGAGGGTTTCAACGACAATCCACCGGAATCGAACGTCACCCCCTTGCCGACCAGCGCAATGTGATGTTTGGCGTTTGCAGGGCGGTATCGCACATGAATCAACCGAGCGTCGTTGCTCGAACCTTGCCCAACGGCCACGATGCCGACGCAGGACTCTTGCTTAAGGCGAGCGAGATCCCAGACTTCCACGGTCACATTGGGGAGCGATGCCAAGGACTTCGCTTCCTGGGCGAGCGTTTCGGGGTAGATGTCGGCCGCGGGGGCGTTCACCAGATCCCGAGCGAAGTCCGTCCATTTCCCGCGGATCGCAGCTTGTTTCGCCGCGGTCGCAGCGTGGGGGATTTCCGCGATCAGCAGCCGTTCCAAGGCCGGCGTGCGGTCGGCTTCGGGCTTGTAGCGGTCGTAGGAGTAGTTTCCGGAATAGATGGCGTCAAGTGCCGTTGCGAGCTGGCTTGAGGACCAGGCTACGGCCGCGGCTACCGAACGAGCACTGCTTTCGCGTGCTTGACGGCCGATTTTCCCGGCTACGCGCAGGAGGTTGTCGCCCGAAGCATCACCGACCCCGACGATAAACAGGTCCCGAGCTGCCAGTCGGCCCAAAGCGGGCACCAAAAGACTGCTTCCGGGTTTGCCGGTGAAGCCGCGTTGTTTGAGAAGACCCACCAAATGGCCGTCAAAACGCGTATTCAAGGCGGCCAATTCTGTCTCAAAATTCTCGCTGGCGCCTACGGCGAGGAGGTCGACGGCGGCGTCGTACAGTGGGCGACCGGATACTTCAACGTTCAAGGGAACCCCCTGTAAAACAAGCTTTTAGCAGGAACGGATGATCAGAATCAGCAGCAGGATGACCACCAACACGGTGATCGCCGGAATCGTGAATGCGGCCCAAACGTCGCGACGAATGAGCTCGATGCCTTTTTCGACCCAAGACATCAGTGGATGCCCCGTCTGGGACGCGCTCGCGTTCCAAGAGGGAAGATCTTCGCCGCCTTGCGGCCCAGGCAGGTAAGCGTCACCGCCGGCAGGATCGTGCGCCACATCGTCCCAGTCGACGGGTCGACTCCAGTTGGGAGGGGGCGTTTCGGACGGGCGGGTGGGATTTTCTCCTAGAAGTTCAGGCAACATCTGGGGAGGAGAGATCGCCGGGGTGGGGATGGCCAACATCGGCGGAGGAGCGACTGGAACCCGCGGTGCCGGCGCGTCATAGATGTCGGGATCGCTAGGTCGTGCCGTATCTTCCTGCTCTACGACCACCTGGGGAACGGGGGAGGGTCCGCTCAGAGTGTCGTTGTCCTTAGCGGAACTTCCGACATAAGGAACGTCGCTTTCACCAGGGGATGACCCTGGTGACGAAGGTGCGATCGGGGTCGGAAAAGCGTCGTCCGCGGGAGGCGGGACAACTTCCAAGCGTGGTGGCTCGGAAACAGGAGCTGGATCGGGGGATTTCTTTGCGATGGCCAGGGGAACAACGGAGGGGGGAGCGAGCTCTTCGGCTGGCGGAACATAACCGGGCGGCGGGCGAATTTCGAAATCACCGCCGGCGACCGCCGGTTCTCCGACGCCATCTTTGATCGTGAACGCCACATTGGCGCGGTACCGGCCGGGGGGCAGCTCGGGGAGGTTAAAGTCGAACCGC
>SYKL01000066.1 GCA_005797785.1 Pseudomonadota bacterium
CTGACGTTTGCCAGGTTGTTGGCGATGTTGTCCAGGCGAACTTGCTGCGCGGCCATGCCGGAGGCAGCGGTTTGTAGGGCCTTCATTATTTGCCTCCAAGGCGGTTGATTCGTGCATCGAGCTCGTCGGTGGACTGCATGGCCTTTTTATAGGCTTCGAAGTACTGTCCGATTTCGATCAATTCGGTCATGGAACGGAGAATGTCGACATTGCTGCCTTCCAGGGCGCCCTGGATGACGGTCGGCTTGGCGGCGTGCATCTGTGAGGTAGGCTCCCAGAGGTTGTCGCCAATTCGTTCTGCGCTCTCGACGCCGACGAGTTTGAGTTTGTCGATTTCGCCGGATTCGCTGCCATAGATGGTGCCATCGGTCCCGACGCGAAGGGTTTCGTTGAGGGGCACTTCGATGGGGCCACCTTCTCCGAGAAGAGGCATTCCCTGCCCGTTGACGACCATACGGTCCTCGTTCATAAAAAACCGGCCGTCGCGGGTGAGCAGAGTTCGATCTCCGTCTCGAACTGCAAGGAAACCGCTGCCTTGAAGGGCGAAGTGAAGCGGGTCGTCATCGTTCATCACCGCGCCGTCGCTGAAGTCGGCAACGGGCTCGTCGGCCATCGCGTACACTTCGCCCAAGACGTGATCGTTGGGACCCTCCACTTTGAAGGGGAGTTTGTCCTGCTTGAACCCCACGGTGGACGTGTTCGCCATGTTGTTGGCGACGATGTCCATCTGGGCCCAAGTGGAGGTAGCACCTGAGAGACTCACGTAGATGTCGCGGCTCATCCTGGTAACTCCATGCCGACGTCATCGGCGCCGATGTAGGGTTCGAGTCGTTTACGGAGCCTGATGCGGGCTTCCGATAGGATTTGCGATACCCGACTGACGGTAACATCGTAAACTTGGGCGATTTCGGCTAAGGTAAGACCCTTTCCGTAGTACATAATGACGCACTGGCGGTGCTTTTCGGGGAGGGAGAGGATCCCATCCTTAAGCGCCTGGCGAACTTCCTGTATGGCGAGGCCTGAATCTGGGGCGGTCGACGGGCCGCTGATCAGGCGATCGAGGAGGGTTCTGCTTGCGCCGTCCTCATCGGATGTGGCGTCGATCGAGATGTGGGAGATGGGTTTGACCCGATCAACCGCGGCCCAATAATCCTCAAGCTGTATACCTAGGTATTGAGCGACCTCTTCGGGATTGGGCTCGCGATCGTGTCGGCGCCGGATCTCGTCGGTGGCGTCCTGGACCCGGCGCGCGAGTTGCCGATGTCGTCGACTGAAATTGTCGTTTTCGCGGAGGGCATCGTACATCGCACCCCGGATACGGTATTCGGCGTACGTGGTGAATTGAACGCCGCGCGCGCCGTCAAAGCGGTCGAACGCCTCGAGCAGTCCGATGGCGCCGCACGATACAAGATCTTCAAGCTGAATAGCGCTGTCTCGCGAGAACCGCTCATGCACCCTACGCGCCAGCAATTGGACTTTGCTTCCGAACCGGTGGCAGACCTCATCACGCGTCATCCCTTCGACGGTTCTCACCGTTTCATCGGCATAACGCTTTGCAACCACCCGTGCGGGAGGTGCTTCGCGGCGGAGGTGGTCGTGCTCAGAACTCACTTGGTTTTCTTCGGATCGGCTTTGAGGTCAATGATTCCGATGCGATCGAGTTTGACCGTCGGAAGAAGTTCGGCGGAGGAGAGGACCACAGCGCGGGGAAGCGCGCGTTCCAACATGCGGCGCAAAGCGCCTCGGGTGAGGGGAGGACACAGCACCACCGGTTGGCCCGGGCCGGTGTATCCGTCGGACAGTTCGCGGATTCGCGTAAAGAATCGGCGAGCGACATCGGGTTCCAGCGACAACGAAGGGGCGGATCCTTCTTGCGTCTGAAGGCCACGGAGCAGCGCGTCCTCAGCATCTGGCCCGAGCCCGATGTAGTGCAAAACACCATCGGTATCGGCGAAACGTCGGGTGATGTGCCGGGCGAGACGCTGGCGCACGAACTCGGTGAGAACGTCCGGATCTCTGGTCTTGTGGGCGTACTCGGCGAGCGCTTCCAGGATCGTCTGGGTGTCGCGGATCGAGATGCCTTCGCGCACGAGGTTGCGGAATACGCGCAGGCACGCCTGCCGAGGAAGTGGATCGGGGACCAAGTCGTCGACCAGTTTCGGGCTGTCGACCGACACTCTTTCCAGGGCTTTGGTCAACTGCGAGGCATCGTAGAGCTCGCTGCCGGCGGACTGCATCAATTCCACGAAATGGGTGGTGAGAACCGTCGGAACGTCGACGACGGTGTACCCCAACGCCTGCGCTTTGAGGACATAGGATTCCTGGATCCAGTAGGCGGGGAGGTTGAACACGGGATCTGTAGTTTGAATACCGCGAATGGGTCCGGTGGTGCCGCCTGGATCGAGGGCCAAGTGTTGGCGCGCGTACACCTTGCCGCGACCGATTTCTTCGCCGCGAAGCAGGATCGCATACTCTCCGCCTTCTAGGCGGAGATTGTCACGAAGGTGGACTGGCGGAAGCACCACGCCGAGATCCTGCGCAAACTGGTTTCGAATGCGTTGAATGCGCGACACCAATTCGCCGCCGGTGCGTTCGTCAACCATGTATAGAAGATCGAGGCCAACTTCGATGGTGAGCGGTTCCACGGGCAGGAGATCTTCAGGTCGTGCTTCCGCTCGTTCCTTGGCTCCCATTGGGTGGGTAACGCCAGCGGCACTTTTGGCGGCCGCGACCGCAGCAGCGGAACCCTTGGCGGGTACGGCTGGCTGCTTGTCGATTTCGCGCGATGCCCAAAGCGCGAGACAGCCGAGCACGAAAAATGGAATGCGCATGCCGGGAATCAGAGCGAAGCCGCCCAGCACAGTGGCCAGGAGCGTGAGCACTCGCGGCGACTGCATCAACTGGCTGCCCAATTGATGGTGAAGGGGTTGACTATCTTCGTCATGAACCCGGGTGACCAAAAGACCGGCCGCCATCGACAACATGAGGGATGGAATCTGGGCGACGATGCCGTCACCGATGGTCATGATGGCGAATACCTGGAGAGCGTCGAGCACTTTGAGATCGTGCTGGAAAACTCCAATGACGACGCCACCGACCATGTTCACAACAAGAATGATGATACCGGCGACCGCGTCGCCGCGAAC
>SYKL01000067.1 GCA_005797785.1 Pseudomonadota bacterium
GCATCGCCGCGGCGAACTGCGCGCCAGCAAGGTGATGGTGGACCGCGCAGTAAAAAATCCCAAGATCGATCTGGTGTGGAACGTGGCTGTACAGGAGATTGTTGGCGCGGTGGAAACCGGCGTCTTAACGGACTGGTACGTCAAACCGATGCAAGGTCACGCCTCCTGTTCCGACGCCACGGTGAGCGGGTAGGCGATGGCGAGGCCCCCTTCGGTGGCTTCCATCAATTCGTAGTGCCCCGAGACGCTGAGACCCGAACAACCGAACAAGAACAGCCATGGAAATGAACGGCAAATCATGTGAAAATCTCCCGAAGAAGGCTTGAAATCCTCAAGCGAAATCGCATCGGCCACTCCTGCGGCACAAAGCAGGGGTGTCCTAGCGCAACAGAAAATTCGGCGAAAGTCCGCGGGGAGATCTGCATCAGCCTTGAACACGAGGCGGCAGCGACGTCTCGCTGCATCATCCTGCCTCAGGAAGGAGCGGACGTTGTCGGGCATAAGACCGTTGCCGCCACGCAGTGCATGACGGCAAACAACCCGTTGATAATACGACTCACTTCTGTGGAGAATCCTATGCGCATGCTCGTACTATGCACGCTTCTTGTCAATCTCAGCGCCACGCCAGCTGAAGCGGGACCTTCGTTGGGCGGAGGTACATTGAGGAACTATGCCACTTGCGCAACCGGTGTGCTCAAAGTCGATGGCGATGCGACGTTTCCAACAGTCGACGCCTGTATGTCACCGTCGGGCGTTCAAGTGGGCGTCGTGCGCTGCACCACGGGCGATGTCGTCAACGTCCCTGGACGCGACTATTGCACCGTACTGTAGTTGCACTGACTGCATTCTTGGCGACGTAAGGTAGTAACTGTCGGCAGCGGCCCGGAGGGTTTTCCCGCTGGGACCGCTGTACCTGCGGTTTTGGACCTTACATCTTAATTCACTCCGATCCTCCTCAATAGCAGATCGAATGCCGTGGATTCGGGCATGCCGAAAAATACCCGTGGAAAACAAGGTGCGGTCGGCAAGGGGTCCGTCCAACGGGGCAGGGGAATTCCGGCCTGGGTGATCTGGTCGGCGACGGAGCCGAACCTGGCAAGTGCGACCATTTGACGCCAGAAAACAGCCGAACTCGGGTGGTGCGGAACAGATTGAACAACCCGGATCCCTTCGTCCCAGGCACCCCGCAGCCACAAGAGGAGAGCCAGTTCCGCCACGACGTGCCTCTGCCTGCGGATGTCGCTTAGGCCGGGTTCGTTGAGGTCTTCCACCAGCAGGCGCTCGGCCTCCGCGAGCCGACCCTGCTGGCGTTCCAAGATGGAACGTCCAAGTCTGCCGATGTGGCGCACTTCTCGAACGTTAGGGTGCGTAAGCTGGCTTAGGACCCCTTCCGCTCGATCCCACGAGCCTTCCCACAGGTGGCCGCGCAAGCGGAGCCGTTTTTCCAGCCACTGATCTGTGGACCCTCGCCAATACAGCGGCGCCAATCCAGCCGGGGGGGCTGTTCCAAACAACTCCAAGGAAAGTTCGGCAAGATCGCCCGGCAGGTGCCATGGTGGAATGCACCCGAGGTCACGCAGCATCGCTTGAGTTCGTCGCTCCAGGGCCCGTTTCGCCAGCGTCGCGTCTCCGACGCTCCAGGCAGCCACCGCCAATTGACCGCACAGGAAGATCTCCTGCGGGCACGGCCCCGCTTCTTGCAATGCAGCCTGTAGGTAGCGAAGTGCTTTTTCGGGATCCCCTGACCGAACGACGTGGTGAGCACACATCACCAGGCATTCCGGTACGCGGTCCGGAAGGAACCTCCGGGCCACCCCTAACGCTTGCTCTGACATTTCCAGCGCCGCCGCGGTGTCCGGGAAGGCGCTTACGACTTTTGTAATCCACCATCGGAGTAGCCCTTGAGGCTTGTCGGTGGTGTACAAGGGCATTCGCTCGAGCAGCTTTAGGGCCCTTTCGCGTCGTTGTGCGCCTGCAAAGGAGGTGAGCTGGCGGACCTCGATCTCCAGCTGCTGCTCGGGGGGCGCGAGTGCATGGGCGCGCTCCAGAGCATGCTCCACAGACGGCCACTGAAAATGGAGCGTAAACCAAGCCGCTAGGAGGAATTCGACTGAGGACGCCCACGCCGGATCGGCGTTTTGAAGCTGACTCGCGATGTGCCGAAGGTTGGAGATCTCGTCCCCAATCCAGCGCAGGAGTACCACCCATGCGCGCCCGTGGGGATTGTCGCGCGCAGGGGCGAGACGGTCCAGATACCACCGGATCTGTGCTGCCTCCCAGCGCTCGCGGTCGGGGTGGCTTTTGAGCTTTTCCTGGACGTAGATGCTGACCATTTGCGGCAGCACAAACCGGCCTGGTCGACATACGCGCACCAAGGAACGCTCGCAAAGGATGACCAGGTCGTCTTCCGCGGAGCTGTTGTTGGTAGCTGCGAGAGCCTCCGCCGAGAAATCCCCTCGGAAAAGCCCACATTTCGCCAAGACCTCCTGCTGCCTCCGCGTCAGTTGATCCCACATCCAATCGATGGCGGACAACAGCGATTGGTGTCGGGGGTGGCGATTCGTCAGCACAGAACTTATGTTTACGCCCGCTCGTAGGCGGTCCAGTGTTTGTTCAGCGCGCCACCAGGTACTGCGTGATGCGGCCAGCTCGATTCCGAGCGGCAAGCCCTCCAGTTCGGCGACCAAAGAGTCGATTGCGGCTTCAGAGTCGGCCGGCGCTCCACGCTGCGCCGCAAGGCGCTGGTACAGGGCCCGTCCGTCGTCGGCGTCGAGGCCAGGCACATCGAGTACCGCCTCGCCGGGCATTCCGAGCCGGATCGGACTGGTCACCAGAACGCGAAAAGGCAAATCGGGAGTTCGTCCCCAGTCGGAGATGAGCGCTCGGACACTGGGGATCGCGGTATCGACGTTGTCCAAGATCAGCAAGGAGACGCCACGTTCCTCGATCGACGGGTGACCCGCCAGCGATGGATCGACGTCCGGCAAAAAGTTCATTCCCTGTGCCGTGGCCGCTTCACACGCCGCAATGGCGTCCGTAGCTTCGGTGAGATCGATCCATCGCGCGGAGACCTTCGGCCCGAGTCTTCCTCGAAATAAGGATGCAAGGGCCGTTTTGCCCACGCCGGTTGGGCCCACGAGGGTCAACAGCCGCCCGGAGCCGGACCACCAGTCAAGCATTCGTTGCAGCTCGGCCTGGCGCCCGACCCAGGGGGAGGGGGACGATGCCAGTGGGGCGACAGAGGGCGTGTTGGATTCCAGTGGTACAAACTGGTACCCTAACGAATACTCTGTGAGAAGGTGCCTCGGATTGGCTGGGTCCGTTTCGATCTTCTGGCGCAAACGACGTACCGTATAAAACGGGGCTCTGGAAACCAATCCAGGCTTGTACCCCCAGACGTCGACCAGGAGCGCGTCCGTCGACACCGGCTGACCGGAACGTTCCACCAGATAGACAAGTAAGTTTACTTCCAGGGTGGTGAGCGAGATTTCCGATCCGTTGCGCAAGACGCGTCGACGCTGCAGGTCAATCTGTCCCGCTTCAACCATTAATATCGCCGCGCCGGTCGTGCTCATGACCAATTATAGCGCCAAAGTGGCTGACGGCGTGGCCGGCGGCTCCGCGCGCCGCCGCTCGAAGCGCGGGAACTGTCCCTTGATGGTGGAGACAACTGGCGGCCGCTCGACCCCTGACTTGGTGCGGGCTGTGGGTCGGCAGCAGCTGGTCGGTTCGGGCGCGCGTCGCTGATCAGCGACGTTTCGGCGCCCGGTCCTGCGATGATTGCCGGGAAGACTGGGGTTTGCGGTGCCCGTAAGTTCACGGGCTTGCGAATTAGCGACCGGGCTCGCTAAGGGTGCCCTGGCGGCGGCGTCGGGTGCGGAGCGTGCGGCGCTCCGGGAGTAGGGCCTGCTCCGGGCTCCTTCGGCGCCGGCTTTTCGGGAGCGGGTGCTGTTCCCGCTAAAACGGCTGGCGCGTCCGCGATCATGTCGTTCGCCATCGAACGGGTCAGCTTGACCGCCCCCCGATTGAACGGCGTCTTCGCGAAGAAATCGGGCCTTTCGGGCTTGTTTTCTTTGAGGATCTCAACCTTCCAGGTCTTGCCCTGCCCTTCCACTTCGTAGCTCAGCACCAGCTCGGTTTCCGGGAGTTCAGACTCCTCCACATAGGCTTGAACGCGCAATTTAAACAGCTTGGTCAACCATGCGCTGGCCGCGGCATCCGGGGTGTCGGTGCCGCCGCGCGACCAAAAGTCCGCCTCGGCGTCACTGCGGTTCTTGTGGGTGAAAGGGACGTTTGTCTCGCCCTGAGCGACTCGAACCACATCTGCTTCTTCGACGGCCACCGGCTGAAGTCGGCGTTCCATGAGGCGACTTTTCCCAAACTGCAGAGGTTTGAGATCGACGTCGTCGACCAGAAACACCTTGTCACCCAGTCCAACGTAACGATCCTTTCCACCGTAGGTTTCCGCGCCTACCGGCAACGAAAGCACACCGCTGGCGCGGGTGAGTTCGATCGTCGCGAGGGGCTGATCGAGCTTGTAGACAGCGCTGTCTGCCGCGCTGAGTTCACGCATCGCGCGAAGTGGGGAGAACAACCGCCAGATTTCCTCGGCGTCATCATTTCCCTTGAAGGAGGTCACTTTGGCTTCCTCTTCGGGCTCCGAGTCGGTGTCTCCAGGAGGGCGGATTTTTCCCTGCTTTGGCTCGGTCACGGTGATCCATGAATACTCGCCCAGCGCGTCGCTTCGCTTCTCGACCTGCACCGTCAGCGTGTCGCTTTTCCAAGCGATCCCGGTCACCTCACCGGAAGACGCCGCGAACATGTCAATGCGATCTTCGGCGTTTGGTAGTGGTTCTTCCGCGGTCCACGTAAAGAAGGCACCCACCAACGAAACCGCCAGCAGCGATCCGAGAACGATCACTTCCCTCATTTTCGTCTCCGCAACGCTTGGATTCCTACTCCAGCGCCAAACACCAGCGCTGGCATTCCCAGGATCAACCCGTAGAACCACTTGACGTCTTGTTCTCGGGTGTGCGCGATCTTCTCGTCCTCTTCGCTGTTCGTTTCGCCGGCCAGCTCTTCGTCGCCAACCACCCACAGCAGGCTGTCGCGAACCAATTGGGCGTTTCCAGCGAGATCGCGGTTGACCAGGACCATGTCGGACATGAACCCCACATCGCCGAACACCAGGGCGCGCCACTCGGTCGGGGGGCCCTCGCCTGCAGAGGTCACGGGTCCGGACGCTGCATAACCAAGGTTAAAGGTGCCTCCTAGTTCGAGGGGGCTTTGAACACGGTCTCCATCGACATCTTCCCAAGCCCCTTCGGCGGAGCGCACCAGAACCGATGGAACAACGGGCGTTCCGGGGATTTCGGTGAGCGCGACGGCCTCTGGAATGACCACCCACAGAAGGGAAGAGTTCTTTGAAAGTGTGGTAACGGCGGCGTGGCTTCCAAACCGGTTGCTGACCAGGAGCACGCGATCGGCGACGCCTCGCTTTTGTGGGAGGAACGCCTGGGACTGTGCCACAGGGAACTCTCCAGCTGTTACGCCGAGTTTCTCCAGAATCGGGGCGACGCGATCGCCGCCGGGCTCGACCATCACCATCAGCCGGCCACCGCGATCGAGGTAAGCCTTCACCGCGGCAATTTCTTCCTCCAAAAGCGGAGTTTCGGGCGCGGCGATCACCAGCAGCGCGGCGTCCTCGGGGACGGCGTCGGAGGAACCGTCGGCAACTCCGAAGGTTTCTACCTTGAAATTCAGAGATTCGAGCGCACCCTTGAAACCGGAGATCTTCCGGAAAGGATTGTCCTTTTCCTTGGTAGAAGCTTCGCCATGGCCGGTCATCAGGTAGGCGGTGCGCGGGCCCCGGGCGATCTTCATCAGGTATTTTTGAACCTGGGCATCCAATTTCTTAAGTTCGCGGCGGGCTTTGTCGATATCGTTATCGAGCTTGTATTTCTCGGTCGCTTCGCCCTGCCGGAAGATGATGAAGCCATTGTCGCGAACTTTGAGTTCTTCCGCGAGCTTAGGGTCGACGGCTTGGTCAACCCATTGCAATTGCAGGCGTCCCTCGGAGACCTTCTCCAGGGTGTCGAAATACGGACGGAGCTTTTCTCCGACTTCCGATCCGGGAGGGTAAAACAGGAAAACTTCTACTGGATCCGTCAACCCCTTTACCATTGACAGGGTCGGCTCGCTGGCCTCCGTCACTTTAAAGTAGGCGACCTCCCGCTCCCATTTGTGATGGGCGGCGAGGTAGTTTACGGGGAACACCAGCGCGATGCCAAAGGCTGCCGCGAGTCCGCCACGGATCACGCGTTTGGCGGTACCTTGAGGCAACATCACCGGATGGGCTTCCAAAGCCCGATTGAGCAGGAGAAGCGGTAAGGAGCCGCTGAGGACGGCGACCGTTGAAAGTACGGTGAAAATGCCCGGCCAAAGGTCCGCAATGTCTGGAGGC
>SYKL01000068.1 GCA_005797785.1 Pseudomonadota bacterium
GTCATGAGCACCGATGGCGAGGTCACCTGGTCGAATCAGCCGAGCACCATCACCGAGTTCTACGACTTTTCGCACGGCGCTGATACGGCCACCACCGTCGAAATTCCCGCGGAAGCGTTTCCTTCGGAGGCTTTGTACGCGGTCGGTGTCGCCGGCATGATGCACACAACGGCCGATAGCTTCGACAACGTGAACACCGTGCTCAGCTCGGTATTGGCCGGGAAAATGGTATTTTCACCGGTGTCGACGATCGGGCAATAGTAAGCCACTTTACTATTTGGCGTTGGGCGGCTGCCCTGCGGGCACCGCGTGCTCCAGGGGTTCCGTTGCCTACAAGCTTCGCTTTTCGGCGACCGCTCCGCGCCCTTCTGCCCGCTGCCGCGCGTCCTAAGCGGCCCGTTTCCGTGGACCGATCGCCGCAATCACTTCGCCGACCGCCTTCCGCTCCGCCGCATTTCGGCTGATCGCCCGCGCCACACTGGGCTGCCCGACCATCTCGAAACCGCGTGCGCGAACGTACAATTCGTCGTGCACCAGGGGAACATCGTGGTTCGACAGAACCACGCGTGCGCCCTTCGTTGCCGCATGTTCAGCCATCTCCGCAAGCTTTCTCTGTTGCTCTGGTCCGAAGGGCTCTTTGCAGTAGGCGGTAAAATTGGCGGTGGCGGTCAGCGGCACATAGGGCGGATCGCAGTAGATATGATCGCCCTGTCCAATCCGCGGGAGGATGAGATCAAAGCCGCCATCCAGTAGCTCTACATCGCGAAACAGGTGCGAGACCTGCCAGAAGCAGGCCGGCTCGGGCAGTGTCAATCTTGCGTAGCTTCCCATGGGAACATTGTAGCCGCCGAGTCGATTTTCGCGGTAGAGCCCGTTGTACCCGGCGCGGTTCAACCACGCGAAACGCGCGGCATGTTCCGGGCCCTCCCACGGGCCTTTATTGTAGGCCTCGCGAACTTCGTAGTACCGCTCTCGCCAATCCTCGCGCGGGAGCTCGGCGATCGCTTGAATCACATCGTCGACCTGATCGCGGATCGCCCGATGGAATGCCATGAGCTTTCCATTTGCGTCGGAAAGAACGGCGCGCTTGATTGTGCCCCGCGCTTTTCGGTGCAGAAAAACGGCGCCAGATCCGGCGAACGGTTCGTAGTACGTACCTTCGCATGGACCGTTGAACGCGTCGCAAATGCGGGAAGCAAGGCGGGATTTTCCTCCGGCCCACTTGAGGATCGGCTTCATCTGCGGATCTCCTCCATGATCCCCAGCGTAGCACAGGGATCCGGAGATGCATCCCGGTCGGTCGGCCTCTCGAAGGGCGACCGATCGAAGTTGGAGCTTCACGGATCGTTTTCGATCAAAGCGGATCTCTCGTTTTTTTTGTTCGGTCGGATCCGCGACCGAGGTGCGCCAGGATACAAAACCGACATCCCTCGGAGCCGAAATGACCCTTGCACGACGCGCCTTTGTGATCGGTGGCTTCAATACGCCCTTTATCGGGAAGAACCATCCGGATTTCATCTGGAAAGGGCACGCTGACTTTGGCAAACGGGAAAACCCAACGTTGGAGGAGCTGATCACGACGGCGGTTCGCGGGGCGTTGGCCGCCACGGGAACATCAGCCTCGGCGGTTGAAAAAGCCTGGATCGGCAACTTTGTCGGGGAGTTGTTCGTCAATCAAGGGCACCTAGGTGCCGCAGTGGTGGGCGCGGATCCCGGCCTTCGGTTCAAGCCGGTGATGCGGGTGGAAGGCGCCTGCGCTTCAGGAGGTTTGGCTTTCCAATCGGCGATCGACGCGATTCAGGGTGGAACGGACGTAACCTTGGTGGTCGGAGCGGAGGTTCAGACCACCGCGTCGGCTCGTCAGGGGGGCGACTATTTGGCCCGTGCGGCGCACTATCGCCGGCAGCGCTCTCTGGACGATTTCACCTTTCCGGCATTGTTTGCGCTTCGAATTCGGGAATACCAAAAAGCGCATGGGTTGTCGGACGAAGACTTGGGACGGGTTTCTGTGAAGGCTTATTCCAATGCCAACAAAAATCCCTTGGCGCACATGAAGGCCGTTCGGATGACTTTGGAAAATGCCTCCAAAGCGTCGATGCTCAATCCCGCCTTTCTATCCAATGCGGAGCTTGCACCGTACATCAAGGTGAGCGACTGCTCTCAAGTGTCGGACGGCGCTTCGGCGTTGATCGTCGTGAGCGAAGAGGGCTTGCGCAAGCTCGGAAAGTCAGCCTCCGATGCGATCGAAGTTCTCTCGGTCGCGACCGCGACGGGCGATCTTTATGAGGATGGCGATCCGATCCGCATGGAAGTCACCGAGGCCGCCGCCGTGAAGGCCTATGCGGGTGCGGGGATATCCGCATCGAAGGTGGCGATCGCGGAGGTACATGACTGCTTTACGATCGCGGAATTGCTGATGTACGAGGCGCTCGGATTTGCGAAAGCCGGGCAGGCTTCCGGCCTGATTCGTGAGGGCCGCACGGAGATTGAGGGCGACCTACCTGTAAATACTGGCGGAGGCTTGGTCGGATTCGGGCACCCGGTTGGCGCCACGGGCGTGAAACAGGTGTTCGAAATTTGGCGCCAAATGAAGGGCCTGTGCGGCGACTATCAGGTGCCGGGCGCCCCAGAAATTGGCCTATGTGCGAACATGGGCGGTAGCGATAAGACCGCAGTCGTGAGCATTTTCGCCAACCGGTAGGTTTCGGAATGGTAAACTGGCTTACTATATTAGGTAAGGCAGTTTACCAATTGAACCAGTCTTCGGGCATGTAGGCGCGCCCAGCGTAGGTCAGCGAAGCGTCGATTTTGGAGCTTCCCGCCCCAAAATACTCTTCGTTGTATCCCGGCCCGTCGGTGCTGCTCTCGCCATTGCAGCTGAAATATTCGAATCCCAGCCGGTTATTGTCTTCGTCCAGCACCCAGTCGATGAAGATGACGTTGTGGCCCGACCCGTTGTTCCGCCAAAACTGAATGAAATCCCCGGGTTGCCAATCGGCGAACGATTCGACTTCGGTACCGAGCCCGTAGTTTGGAAGGGCGACGCTCTGCCCTGGGCCGTCTAAATCCCGGACAAACCAGTCGTCCTGCATCTCCAGCACATCGTCGACGGTCATCGAATTGAGGTTGTTTCCGGTGCCGCCGGTGGCGAGGTCCATTTCCTGCCAGGCGCGCAGATAGATTTCCCAGGTGAGACCGACACAAAAGCACGCGTGGTACCCGCCATCGTTCGCAACGAGTTCATTCTTATAGTAGATATCCCTCGTCGAACCGGACCAATCCTCGCCAGCGGGCCAATAATACTCGATGTTGCTGCTTTCGGGGTACTCGGGCAGAAGGTCAAGGATCAAGTCGTTGAAACTGGAAGAGGGGACGTCTTCCGCGGATTCGGGCGTGATCTCGAGGGTGTCGGTGGCGATCGTGGTGCCCTCGCTGTCGTAGCCGCGGGCTTCGATCGTCCGTTCGGCGCCAGTTGTGGGAAATTCATAGGTTAGGATGCCGTTATCGCCCACCGTTCCAATGGAGTTGCCGTTGGCGAACAGCTCGATTTCCTCCACCAACGGGGCAGCGGAAACGGAGAATTGAACGGGATTGATCGGATGAGAGTTGTCGGAAGGATGAACGAGACTGACCCAGACGTCGTCGGCGTCGACCACTCGGACCGAAACACTGTCGCTGGAGAGGGGATTATCGTTGATGTCGAAGCCGTTGACCCGGACGACATGGGTCCCGACGGTGGCCAGCACGGTGCGGGTGAGGTCGCCCTCCACGGAAAATCGAGTTCCCGAGGGCTCACCGTCCACATACATCTGGGCATATACAACGTCTTGACCCGTTTCAAACGTGACCGTAACGGTCTCCGTCAGCGTTTCATTGGACGAAGGGGAGGTGATGCGCACCGTTCCCGCGTCGCCAAAACCGTCAGTGGTAGCGGAAGTATCGACGTTGGTATCCGCGGCTGTGTCCGAATCGGCCGGTGCGCTGGTGCACCCCGCGGCCAGAACTGCAAGAACTGCGCTCCACTTCACGGGCACCCCCATCGCCGCACGGTTACCTTTAGGCGTTGGCAGGGTCAACACCAAAGGGGGCTCCCATGGCAGAACCGGCGAACAAACGAAAGTCTTCGATGACTCCAGCGACGCGCGTCCTGCTGGGCCTCACGCTCTTGGGCGGGGTGGTGTTTGTAGGGTCCATTGGAGCGGCCATTTGGGCGGTTTCGCGGATCGACAAAGGCGATGTCAAAGAGGGCAGTTTTCTTCGGATAAACGTCGGTGAACTCGCCGATGCGCCGGGTCCTGCGCCGTTGTTCATGGATCCCGCCGATCTGCCGCCAGTGAATACCGAAGTGGCTCGAGCGATTCGAAAAGCGGCCACGGATGAGCGAATTCAAGGTGTGTTCCTCGACATTGGCGGTGGCGGAGGTTGGGCGTTGACCGAGGAGCTTCGGACGGCGTTGTCCGAGTTTCGTGCTGCCGGAAAGCCTTGCGTCGCCTACAGTACCGGGTACGAAACCCGAGATTACTACTTAGCTTCGGTGTGCGACAAGGTCGTTGTGGCGCCGTCGGGCATCACGATGGTCGCAGGCCTGTCGACGGAAATTACGTACTATTCCGGGACGTTTGAGAAAATCGGTGTCAGCCCTCAATTTGAGCACGTTGGCAATTTCAAGTCCGCCGTGGAGCCTTACGAGCGTACCGGCCCCTCTGATGGGGCGATGGAGGCGTACAATACGCTGTTGGATGGCATTTGGACGCGCTTTGTGACCGACGTTGCGGAGTCGCGTGGCAAAACCAAGGAAGAGATTCAGGCGTTGGTGGATCAGCCGCCGATGAGCCCAGAAGACGCCTTGGCGGCCGGATTGGTCGATGCGGTGGCGTTCCCGGACGCTGTGGAGGCGACGCTCGGCTCGCTGAAGGATGCGGATTGGGCGGCAAAACTCGCGGAAGTGACCAAACCTGCTACGGATGAGGAACGGGAAGGCCGGTTTACGCCGGTGGATGAGTACGTCAAGTCGATCATCGCGGACGATGCAGGAAAAGATGCTCAGATCGCCGTGATTTATGCCGATGGTCCAATCGTTAGCGGATCGGGCGAGCAGGGCATGTTTGCCGAGCCCATGTTGGCGGACGGCCCATTTGCCGAGTGGATGGATGCCGCACGCACGGACGATTCCGTCAAAGCGGTGGTTCTGCGGGTAAATAGCCCCGGTGGGTCGGGGCTTGCGTCGGATATGATGTGGCGGGAAGTGGAGCTGACCCAGGCCATCGGCAAGCCGGTGGTGGTGTCCATGGGCGATTATGCCGCGAGCGGAGGCTACTACATCAGTTGCAGCGCCGATTGGGTCGTTGCGCAGCCTTTGACTTTGACCGGTTCGATCGGTGTGTTCGGCGGGAAGTTTGCCCTGGCGGGTACCTACGAAAAGATTGGAATCACTGAGTACCAATTCAAACGCGGCGCCCTTGCCGATATCTTTTCGGCATCGCAGCCATTTTCCGAGGAAGGAAGGGCGGCATTTAAGGGATACTTAGAGGATTTCTACTCCGTGTTCGTCAACCGGGTGGCGGACGGGCGTGGCAAGACCTTCGACGAGATCCATGAGGTCGCCCAAGGTCGCGTTTGGACCGGCGAACAAGCGTTGGAGCGCGGGTTGGTCGACGAGCTGGGTGGTTTGGACGTGGCGGTTAAGAAGGCGGCGGAGCTCGCCAAGATCGAGGACTATGGCCTTCGAAAGTTGCCAGCCGCGAAGACGTTCTTTGAGGTGTTGGCCGAGGATCTGGAGAAGGCGTCAGGGCCAACCATTGAGATTACGCCGATTCCGGGCGCGGAAGAAGCGGTGCGCGAGCTGGTGACCCTCGACCGGATACTCGCCGACAACGGCGTTGCAGCGTATCTTCCGGGCGACCTTGACGTTCGATAGACCGGAGCGCACGACCCGCGGATGGGCCGCCTACTTCTGCCCGGTCGGGCGTGGCCCTTCGCATGTCAGATCGCCGCCTTTGCGTGAGCAATCGTAGGTTCCGGGCAACATCACGACCGACTTTCCTTTCATCGGAATCCCGTCGACGAGCGCGGAAATTTCGCAGGGCCCAACTAAGAAGCTGCGAATCACGCAGGAGTACGGGCAGGCCACGATCGGCTCGTCGCGACACTGCACCGTGGGTGAAGCGCCTTCCGACCATACAAATTTGGCGCTGATTTCGACAGGTGGGTATTCGACGGGCGGGGGCTCCACGGTGACGCGTTTTACCACTCCAGCGACGTCGGTGGCGATCACCATGTTCCCGTTGAAGTTTCCGGCGGCTTCCGGCGGCTGGCCTTGTGGGGTCAGTGCATTGGAAATGTAGGTGTAAAGCTCGCTTGCGGTGACGGCCTTGTCGTCGTTTCCGTCGGCCCCACCGCTGATGGCGTCAGCGAATACCGAACCAAAAGCGCCGTCTCTACCTGCCAAGTTCGCTTGGGAGGACGACAAGATCATCGTGTTGGCGGGCATGGCCGGCCATTCGCTGGCGGAAGGGCCGTAAAAATAGATGCCATCCAATTGTTTGCTATGGATTGCATCGGTGACGATCAAGGTGGTGCCGGCGTTGCCCACCCACGTTTGAAGGTCGCGCGCAAAGGCCTGCAGCTCCAAGCCGTCTGTGGGACCGTTCTTTTGTGTCGAGTCGTACGCAAGAAGCGACGGCACTCCGAGGTCGGCGCCGATGCCATGGCCCACGAAATACAGGACGAAAACGTCGTTGGGGCCGACCAACTGAGCGGCTTCTTTGCGAAGGGTGTCGCGAATCGCCTCGCGCGTCGCTTCGCCGTCTCGAAGCTGAAAAACGTGCGAAAACCGAGCTTGTAAACGCAAGGCGTCTGCAACGGTGGTGGCGTCCGACCGAGCGTAGTCCAAGTGAACGGCTTTATCCAGGTTTTCATAGGTGGAAATGCCCACCACCACGGCCACGCTGTGCCGCCCAGGCACCACCTTTGGCAGAGCGGGCTCCTCGGCGTGAGCGCTGGCCGCCAGCCAAGACGCGGCAAAGCTGGCGATCAGCGCGAAGCGGGGGCGGTTCATGAGGGGTCCTCCGGGTTTGACAGCACAACCCGCGAACCCGCGGTCTACTGCCGTCTGCGTCGCATGTTACCATCTTGGCGTGGATTTGGCATTGGTCGCGGATCGAGGGAATTGCGGAACCGATGCAATACTCCAGGGTCTAGACCGTACTCCTATTGGTGTCGGCGGAGGCGCAATGGCAAAGACGTTTCGCGTAGTGTTTGCCCTGGTTGCGGTGCTGGTGCTGGTCTTCGCGTTTAGCCCGGCGATGCCGCTGCGTGAGAAGCCCGCTACTCCTACAGTTTTCGCGCCCGATGCGGCCGGTCGGTTGGTGGTGGATCTGGTCGACGATCCGTCGGAAGCGGACCTGGAGGCGATTGAAAAAGTGCTTGGTGCTGACTTGAATTGGGTTTCTCCGCTGTCGCAAGACGAAGGTTTGGCGGAGGGAGCCGTGGTCGATCTCGATGACGCGATCGCTTTGCTTGCGGGAAATCCGGCTGTGGAAGCGGTGGAACCCGAGATGACGATGGAAGCCTACGGGTACCCGAATGATCCGGAGTATGCAAAACAATGGCATTTGAAAGCCATGGGCGCACCGGACGGATGGGCGCAAACTCCGCGAGGCAAGGGGGTGATCGTCGCCGTGATCGACACCGGTGTCACACAGGTCGATGACCTTGATCAGACGAAGGTATTGGAAGGAACATCCTTTGTAACCGGCGTCAAATCGGCAAAAGACGACAATGGGCATGGAACGCACGTTGCAGGCACCATTGCGCAATCGACCAACAACGGAAAAGGGGTTGCCGGAGTTGCACCGGACGCGACGATCCTTCCGGTAAAGGTTCTTTCAAAACAAGGTTTTGGTACGGCTGCTTGGATCGCTGCAGGCATCGACTTTGCGGTGGATGAGGGGGCGCAGGTCATCAATTTGTCGCTGGGCGGCTCGTATTCGTCGGTGATCCATGTGGCGATCAAAAAAGCGCGCGCCAAAGGGGTGATCGTGGTGGCAGCCGCCGGAAACTCCTCCCGCGAGGGGGTGGGGTACCCGGGTGGTTTGACCGAGACGATCGGCGTTTCGGCGGTGGGGCCTGACGGCAGTTTGGCACCGTATTCCTCTTGGGGAAAGGGTGTCGACATTGCGGCACCCGGGGGCAACAAACAGGTCGCCGGAGGCGGCGTTTGGCAGGACACCATTGATGGAAAAGGTGGCCATGCGATTATGGAGTTTCAGGGCACCTCCATGGCTACGCCGCATGTTGCGGGCGCCGCAGCGGTATTGTTGTCGACGGGGATGAAACCCGATGCGGTGGAGAGGGTATTGCTCGAAAGCGCAGACGGTGGCGCTTGGGACCCTAAATATGGCTACGGAAAGCTTAATTTGGCGTCTGCTTTGGGTTCGTCAGTAGACCACGGCAGCGCGCTTCGGTTTGGGTTGGGTGCCCTGCTCGCGTTTCTGATCACCCAGGGAGTGGGTATCGGAGGCGGATTTCGAGGAGTGGCCATCGCGGCTGCCGGTTGGGCGGCGGGCGGCCTGTTTTTCCTGAATTGGTTGCCGTTGCCGGATCATGCGGCGTTGGACCTCATCGCTCGGCCTTTGTTGGCTTGGCCGGGTGGTTGGGCGAGCTTCCCATTGTGGTGTTCTGCTGTACTTCCTGGCGCGGTCGTACTCTCGCTCGGCGCGTTCCAACGCACGAGAGGTGCGGCGCTGGGCCTGACCGTGGGCTTTGGGACGCATCTTTTGCACGCGGCGGCGACCGGCGCGCTCGATCCCTGGTGGTTGGGCAGCTATGCCAAGCCGTGGTTGGTAGCGAACGGCGTGATCTGCTTGGTTTTGGCCTTGGCTTTGAGCGGCGCCGAGAAATTGGAACGGAGGCAAGCATGATCGTCCAGGGGGTGCTGCGTCGCGACGATCTCGGACCCGGCGCGTGGGTTTTGGTGGCCGATGATGGCAAGGAGTGGATGCTGGATGGCGAGGTTTCTCCAGAGCTCTCGGGAGCAAAGGTTCGAGCGGAAGGGACCCCCGCTGATTCGTTTGGATTCGCGATGAATGGGGGTGGTGTATTGTCCCTGTCGACGATTCGTCGACTCTAGTTGCTGCGGAGGTTCCTTTGTTTTTCTGGTGGGTGATGCCCGTAGCCGCGGCGGAGCCGCAGGTGGCGGTGGAGGCACCGGCGTTTGCGAGCGATGTGGACGCCGAGGTGGCCGAGGCGCGTCTGCTGTTGGCGGACAAGAAATTTGAGGAGGCGGCGCGGCGTTTTGGGGCGTTGGCCGACGCTGGAGGCAACGCTGAACTGCGCTATCTGCAAGCATTAGCGAGCTATGAAGCAGGTGATTTGCGGCTTGCCCAACGGGCGGTGGAGCTTGGGCTCAAGAAGTCTGGGGACAGCGCGGAGTTTTTGTCGTTGTACGGTCTGATTCAGGCGGACACTGGAAACGGAGATGGCGCCATCAAGACATTTGACAAGGCGCTTTCATTGGTCACGGACAATGAAACCCGGGCTCGGGTGCGGCTCAATCGCGGCATTGTCTACTTGGACCAGGGACAGGTGGTGCGGGCGGAAA
>SYKL01000069.1 GCA_005797785.1 Pseudomonadota bacterium
AGCCAAGAAGGCCAGACTTCACAGACGCCGATCGGTTCGACTGGGCCGCGGAGAAGCACGCTCATCGCCGCATCCACGTTCACATGCAGGATGCCGCCGGGCATGCGCACCGTGATTGGACCAGGCCGCAGCCGGCCGCTGGCGACACCCGCCGAGGCGACCGCACAAGAAGAAGAGCCGGAAGCCAGGGTTTCACCGGCTCCCCTCTCCCAGATCCGAATTTCAACGGTGGAAATGTCGACCACCCTGGCGATCTGTACATTGGTTCGATTTTGGAAATGTGGGTGTTGTTCCAGCCATTCTCCCCACTGACGCCAAGGAAGGGCGTCCAAATCGTCCTCCACAAACACCACGGCATGCGGATTACCGAGGTCTACTTGCCGGAACTCTCGATCGAGGCCGTCGAGACGGCGCGGCATCTCGACGACGGCTCGCCCCATCGCCACGGAAATGTCTTGCCCAGAAACTTCACATTGAACGGTATCGTGCCCCGTCCAAACATCGAATTCGGCGGGGGCGCCTCTCCGATTCACCAACCACCACGCAAAAATCCGGAGCCCATTCCCTGATTTTTCGGCAATCGAGCCATCCGGATTCCATATGCAAACCCCGTAGGCGCCGTCTTTGGCGGGTTTCGGCTCCAGAATTCCATCTCCACCGACCCCTCGATGGCGATCGCAGATCGCACGCACCAGATCGGGCGATAGACCCTGGGAATCCTCAAGAACGAGATAGTCGTTGCCCAATCCGTGGGCTCGAAACAAGCGCAATCGACCTCCAGCGGGATACCCTGTCTGAACGCTACAATACAGCGGGAGCATCCATGTGGGGGATGGCGGCGTGGGCGGCCATCGCGGTTGCAAGGCCTGACGAACCCTTTCCGCGAAGGGACGAACCCGTGGTGGTTCGCCGATTCCAGCGCGTGGACGGCGCTCGCGCCCGCTATCGGAATTCCAAAGGAAGCTTCGAGGTTTGGGCGTTCCCCAACGGTGACATCGAGCACTACCGCCTCTGGGATCGAAAGAAGTTGGTGGAGCAACGCTGGTTCAACGCCCTCGGCGATCCGCTGGTGTCGGTCAATTATGTGGATATGAACCCGATCGTCGCGATCGTGCATGGCGGCGAAGATCACTCCGTCGCGGTCGAACATTGGGTGGACACCTCTTTTGGGCCGTGGCGAATCCCGGCACCGAACGCCGACCAGGCTGGAAGCTGGGATCTCCCTGAATTGCACGCGCAATCGACCTGGACCACCGACGTCTTGGACGTCTGGTCCACCCCCTTTCAGCAGGGGTTATTGCTCGGCTGTGCCTGCATTCTTCTCGATCGAACGACCGCTTGGGTGGACGGGAGGATCGGCGCGCGATTTATTCTGCATGCGCCATCGGCGAGCGATCCGCAGCTCGGTGAGGTCTGGGCGGTTCCCAGCCCAGAAGGGACCCTGATCTTCAGTTATTCCGCTCCGGGCACCCCGGACGAACCCGACATCGCTGGGCCATTGGCGACCGGCCGGGCGATGATGGTGTTGACCCACCGCGAGGGACGTCGATGATCGTTCAAGATGCTAGAAATCCCCGGGCAGTGGCGATCGCGCAAAAGCTGCAAGCTTTGTCGATTCCAGACGATTTGATCGTAGTCGTCGGCGGCGATGGCTTTCTGCTGCAGACCGTCGCGGGGCTCGGACTTGATCGGCCCTACCTCGGGATTAACGGTGGAAATCTTGGGTTTCTGCTTAACGACGTCGACGAATGGGACGTTGTCGCCGAGAAAATCAACCGCGGCGCCTGGGCCGTTCAAGCGTTTCCTCTTTTGGAAGCCCACATCACCCTCGACGACGGCAAGACCGTCACCGAACGCGCGCTCAACGACGTCTACCTCGAACGCATGACTGGCCAAACGGCCCGATTGACGCTGTTTTTTGACGGGCACAAGGTGGTCGATCCACTCGTCGCCGACGGCGTCATTTTTGCGACCGCATTGGGGTCCACCGCATACAATTACTCGGCGGGCGGGCCGGCTTGCCATCCGACGCTACAGGTGCTGTCGGTCACACCCATTTGCCCACACCTTCCCAGGTTATCGCCTGTCGCCCTCCCCGCAGCCTCCCGGGCGCGGGTCCAAGTGCGCCGCCCGGAACACCGACCGGTTCGCGCCGTCGCCGATGGCCGTGAGGTCAACCATATTTCCGCAGTGGAAGTAGGTTATGGCTCAGAGGTAGTGCAGCTCGCGTACCTGGAGGGCCACGATTTTACGGCTCGGATGGTCCGGAAGCTTTTGCATCCGTCGCGGCCGGTGAACGCCCGGTAAGCCGCCATCCCGCTGCCCAGGCCAACGGCAGCAGAATGCAGGTCACCACAAATACCGCGGTCAACCCCACAGAAACCAAGATCCCCAACGAACGGATCCCGCGGTTGCCAGCAAATATCAATGACGCAAAAGAGACCACCGTGGTCGCGGTGGACACCACCGCCGCAATCCCCGTGGTTCGAAGCGCTTGGCCGATCCCTCCCGGGCCCTCCTCGCGAAGGCGGTGGAGTAGATGAATCACCACATCGATGCCGATGCCCACCAAAATCGGCAGGCCGACGATGTTCACCATCGAAAGCTTGACCCCAGCGATCTGAAGGGCGGCCCCCGCAAACACCATTCCGGCAAGCAATGTGCCATACGCACCCACAAACCAATGGAATCGACGCACATCGACCAGGGTGAGGGCCGCGACCAATACGAGGGCCAATCCCGCAATCCAAGGAATGTCCGTGCGCACCATCTTGTACAGCGCACCCATGGACAAAAGCTCCCCCGCAACCGCGGTTTGAGGGAACACCCGATGGATCTCTTCCGAGAATTTGGACGCCTCGCGGAGGTCCCACATGTTTCCACGTGGAAACACCAGCAGCCGTTGATGACCGCCGTCCGCACCGAGGAGGGCCAACAGCGAGGGCGGCAGTTCCTCTCGAGTGACCGGCCGCGCATCAAAACCTTTCAGTCGAAGTAGGTTTTTTACCAAGGGCGGCGGGAGGTAACGCAGGCTCGGATGGTCAAGAGTTTTTACTAACTCCTGAAGGGCGACCAGCCGATCGGCTTGATCCGCCGGTAAAACCGACTCGATCGACACCACTCGCGAGGCGTGCGGCATATTTCCCGCTTTGATTTGCTCTTCGACGCGACGGTGCTCCTTGCGCACCTCTTCCGCGTTGGCCAGAGTGATCACCGCGGGAGAGTAAGAGTCTAGAGCGATCCGTTGTTCTTCGGGCGTCAGCTCGTTGTATGCGAGACCGTCGCGGCGCAAAGCGGACAGGTCAAACTCCCACTCCAACCGCGTCAACCGGGTGGCCGCCAAGCCCGCGAGCAACACCACCAGCGCCAATCCCAGCGGCGCCAACCGATAGGTGGCTTTCTTCTTGCTTCGATGATGGCTCGCACCGAGCAACATCGGAGGATTCGCGTCCAACCAGGGGATCAACGCCGGGGTCACCACCACCCCGCACACCACCGAAATCGCCAGTCCAAGGGCCAACACCACCCCAAGCTGGGTAAACCCTTCAAATCGTCCGGCCGCCAACGCCAGAAAACCAGCGATCGAGGTCACCGCCGAAGTAACGCACGGAGGACCGGTCACATCCCAAGCGCGGACGATCGCTTCCTCCATCTCCATGCCTTTGGCGCGTTTTTCCCGGTAGCGAGCAACCAAGTGTGTGCCGTAGTCGATCCCCAACCCGAGCAAGATCGCGGTTCCGAAGGAGGTGTAGGTATTGATCGATCCATAAATCGCCCACACCAGCGCCAGATTGATGGCGCTCGCCGCCAACACCGGCAAATACAGAAGAATGGTCGCTCGAATGCTGCGAAAGGCGACCACGATGCAGAGCAGCACCAACACAAAGGAGGCGACACCCGTCTTTTGGATGTCCGTCCACATGCCTTCGCGATCCTCGACATTGTGCCGATACGCGCCCCCCATCCAGGTCAGCCGAATGCCGTGTGCTTCGGGATCCGCCCGGTCGACCGCCGCTTGGATGTCGGCAACGAGCTTCTTCGCAAATACCGTGTCTGCAGCGGCACCTTCCGGGCGAACCACCACCCGACCGGTGGTCGCTCCGTCACCAAACAGCTTTTGTTCGCCTGCTTTGGCGATTTTCTCCGTCAACGGCCCCATGTCCATCAGCCGCTGGGTGACGATGGGATTCAACGCCGGTCCAAGGACCAATGCGCCATGCAAGCGGGTATTCAACGAGGAGACTTCGTCCGGAGAAAGCGACAACAACCCCAACCGAAACGCCAAATCCGGATCGATCTCATGCAATGCGAATTTTACGCCTTCGATCTTGCCCAGATCCTCCGTCAGGCCATCCAGGAAAGGATCCAACTCCGCAGGATCCTTCGCTTCAAAGCCAAGGGTCACCATGCTGGCGCCGCCTTCCTCCGCATGCAGCTTGAGCAAGGCGGCCACGTCCGGCTCACTCTCGGGCATCAAATGAAGCAGGTTGCTATCTACTTTTAGCCGGGTCGAAAGGCCGACCGCGAGCAGCGTAATCACCGCAGACACGACCAACACCAGCGTCCGATGGTCCAGCACCCACCGCGCCAATTTCCCGAACGGACCTCGGTGTCGACTCATCGGCTCTCCGATATTTCAGCGCTTGGGGATCATGTCTTGGAACTCGCACCGACCAAACGCCGTTGTGGACCCCGACGAGCGTCGCCCGTATCGGGAGCGCCCTCCAAGATCACCAAACACTCGACGTGGGCGGTGTTCGGAAACATGTCGAACATTTCGACCTCGCCGATCTCAAACCCCGCTTCGCGAAACAGCGCTAGATCGCGGCCCATCGCCCGTGGATTGCACGAAATGTAGGCGATCCGGCGAGGTTTGAGGGCAACGATCGCTTCCACGACGCCCGGCTCCAGCCCACGTCGGGCCGGATTGACCGAAAGTATCGGCGATCGACCCGCCAACCTCTTGGCGATCTCCGGTAGCACATCTTCCACTTTACCAGTGGTAAACTCGGCTTGAATCTTGTTAAACCGCGCAGCTTCCTTCGCTCGCGCTACCGCACCATCGACCTCCTCGACCCCCAGCGCCCAACCGCTGACCCGGGCACCCTGCAGCGCCAATCCGCCCACACCGCAGTACAAATCGACAAAAGCGTTGCCTGGCTCCAGGCGAAGCGCTTCGATCGTTCGTGCGGACAAGATCTCTGCAAGCGCTGGGTTCGTCTGGAAAAAATCCCCGGAACCGACCTTATAAGAGATTCCGTTCTGAACTTCGTCGATCGTGGGCTTCCCCACCAAGGGGGTCACGCCGACCACACCCGAGTCTCCCCGGGTGAAAATCGCATTCCCTGGCCCATCATTGATGTGCAGCCACACGCCGGCCACGTTCGTCGCCGAGCTCGCAAGCCGCTCCGCCAACTCATCGAGCTCGCGCACGTGCCGGCCAGCAACCAGCGTTACCAGAACTTCGCCCGTGCTTCTCGAGGCCCGCATCACCGCGACCCGCAGCACGCCCTGACCCGTCACTGCGTCGAAGGGGTGGATGTTCATGTCGATCACATGGTGGGCAAAAGCCGCCATCACCTTGCGCAATCCAGGAGTTGCCACATGGCAATCCGGAATCGGAATCACATGCCGATTTCGCCGACCCCAAGCCCCAACGCGGATTCTGCCGCTGTCGGCGTAGCCCACCGCCACCTTGATGATGTGGCGAAACTCGCGAAGCGTCCCGGGGGACTTATGAAATTCGCCAACCCGAACGTCGGACAAGCCCGCCTGATCGAGACCGGCCCGCACCAATTGTCGGCGTGCATCCGCCTGTCCGTGGGCGTCCAAGTGCATCAGCGGGCAGCCCCCGCAGGTGGTGTACTTGTCGCACACCGGCTCCACGCGGTGGGGATGCGGCTCGGGCGATCCCACCCAGCGGCCCAAAATCTGGTTTAGACCCTGGTGTTCGACCTTCACCAACGCCTTCTCGCCGGGGATCCCCTGCCAGACCATCAACGGGCGGCCCGCCCACTGGGTTTCGACTTCGCCACGCGGCATCCAACGCTCCGGGATCACCCGAAGTTCGCGATCGGGCAGGCGAAGCAAGGGTGGTCCGCGCCGGTCGTCTCTCGGCCGACCCCAGTTTCCCTGTTTGGAATCCCTCTCCGACATGTCGTCCTCGGTCCCACGCTGGGCCGGCCTATGTACCGCTTCTGAGCCCGCGGTACCAGCCTCGACCGCTTTTGCAGTGGACTTCCTACCGTTTTTTGTCGGATTTTATTGCTCATCAAATCCTCGTTATTTTGACCCGACGAGCTCCGGCGTTGCCTCCGATCCTTGACAGACCTTGATGGAATCGATCGGATGGTTTAATCAAAGGATCGACTCCCCACCGCGATCTCTCACCGGATCGCCCCCCTCCACAGCCTCCCTCCTGGTGCCCCATGCTCGCTGAAGACGTCCGGTTTGACGACAACAGTCGGCCCTCGAACTCCGATCAGCCGGTTCCACCGGGAGGCGTGCTGCGCGCGCTCCGTCAATCCGCGGAGAGCACCGGTTTAGACCCCATCTCTGAACTCTACAATGAAGCCCTGCGCTGCGCGACCGAGGGACACCTCCGGATGGCGCGCGAGCGGCTGCAGGTCTTGTTGGGTCTCGCACCGGATGATGGTCAAGCACGTTTACTATTGGCCAAGGTGCATGTCGCCGGCCAACGCTGGCAAGAGGCGCTTGGAGCACTGGATGAAGCCACCGCCGCTGGCGAAAATGTCCCCATGGACCTGCGCCGCGCCGTGGAAGACCACCTTCGCGCCGACCTCGCCGCGGAAGAAGAGCAAGATGCCGCAGCTCGCGCACGCGAGCAGGGTGAGATCAAAGCCCTTCGCCAGGAAGCACGCCGGCTTCGCACCGAAAATGCGCAGCTGCTCGGGCGTTCGCACGATTTGGAGAAGGAGACCCGCAAGTGGGCGTGGACGACCACCGCAGTTGCCGTGATCGGGCTCGCTTTTGTCGGTGCAAACCTCGTGATTTCGTTGGCCAGCCCACCCGGCGCCTCGACCATCGCCGCCGCTCCGGCGGATGTAGTCGTTGTGGCACCAGCGGTGGTTGCACCCGGTGAAGTTCCAAAACCGGCAGAAGAGGTGGCCCCCAAACCGAAACCTGTGCCGGCCACACCACAAGCCGTCGCCGACGCGGCCAAAACTGCCCTCGCAAACGCTCCTGAGCTCGCCGACGCCACCTTGTCCGTGACCGTCAAGGGTGGCTCCGCGACCATCACCGGCGAAGTCGGCACCGCGCGCCAGAAAAAGAAGGCGGAAAACCTTTTGTTGGCGGTCGGCGGGATTTCGGCGGTCGATACCGCTGGCGTGACCATTCTCGCGCGGACCAAGGGAACAGAGCACACCGTGGCTGCTGGAGACACGCTTTCGAAGGTGGCTTTACAGTACTACGGAGAAGCAAGTCAGGCCAAGCGCATCCAGGACGCAAACCAGGGCACGCTCAAGGGCAAGACCGATCTGTCGATCGGTCAGAAGTTGACGATTCCCGCTATTAAATAGTTGATGGATTCGTTCGTGAATCCAAAAATCCTTCCTTGGTTCGGTTTCACGCTGATGGCAGGCTGCACCCAACCCCGGGTGGAGCCACAGACGATCGAAGTCGCTTTCGACACGAACGAAGATCTCTCATTGCTTCAGCAGTTGGAGTCTGAGTTTCACAGAATACCCGGCGTGACCGACGTCACAAGGGCGGTAACCCCGCGGGGCGATCGTTGGTTTATTACCTTCGAAGCGGACTTGGAACCCGTCGCCACCGAGATCCGTTCCACGTTGGACGAGGCACACTTCCAAAGTAACGCACGCGTTCCTGTGCTTCGGATACGGAACCCCGCCCACCAGCACGATTGGGAGGTCATGAGTTCGACACTATCCAGGTCGGACGTTTATTCTGTGGCCGTAGCCGTAGCGTCGCAAGTCGCCCAGCAGCCTGGTGTGTTGTCGGCGGAAGCCGTCGGTGGCCGTGAGTTCTTTCGGGTGGACCTCGATTCGGATCGACTGCGCCAACGCCATTGCGATGTACCCACGGTGATTTCGTCCTTCGGCGCTCCTCTCGCAAGCGCAGATCTGGCCAACCTGCAGGTTTGCGGCACATCGTTGGCCGATGTCGCACGAACTCGACGGGATCACGACCCCCGTTCGCCGGCGATCGTCGTGAAGACGCGCGAGGGGTACGACATTAACCCTATGGAATCGGCGCCCCTTCCCGCAGGCGTCGCGCTCGCGCTTCGTCGCCAGTCCGCTTGCGCGGAAGTGGTCTTTCCGTCATCCGATTCCGTAGTTCGACAAAAACTCTCCCCGTTCGCCGTCAGTTCGCCACCGCCGCCCGCTGAGTACACACCTTTGGCCGGCAGCTCTGGGACCGACCTGATCGCTCCGATCCAAGTAGCCACAGTGGGGTACCCGGTCGGATTCGTGCACGACGGAAACCTCGACGTCGAGGTTCGGCTGTTCACCTCCGGAATCGATAAAACCCGTATCGAAGGCGTCCAGTTGTCGGATTTGGTGCAAGTGAACGCACCTCCACCACCCGTCTACACGTTGAATGGGGCCCCAGCCGACCTTCAGACGGTTTGCCGATCAACGATCGCCGAGCTGCGCGAGACCCTGCGCCCGTTACCGGGGATCGTCGTCGCTTACGGTCAATGAGGATCAGCGAAGTGCAGGCAACCCCTCCCGGCTCGACCATCGCCGGGACACCACATCCACCAAATCCGCCTCCAATCTTAGGTTGTAGAGGCGATTGGCTTCCTGAATCCCGGTGGGCGAGGTGACATTGATCTCGGTGAGAAAACCCGCGATCACGTCGATTCCAACGAACGTTTGCCCCCAACGGCGCAGTTCCGGTCCGAGCGCCTCGCAGATCTGCTGATCGCGTTCGTCGAGCTCGGTCGCCTGAACGGTCGCACCAACGTGCATGTTTCCACGATGGTCTTTGTCGGAGGGCACGCGAAGGATGGCCGTGACCGGTTTCCCGTCGAACAACAGGATCCGCTTGTCGCCGTTCACGATCCCCGGAATGTACTTCTGGGCGATCACGTATTCTTTACCTTCAACAGTCAGTATTTCGATCATCGAGCCCATGTTGCGGTCGCCTTTTTCGGTGACCAACACACCGCGCCCACCGTTTCCATCCCAGGGTTTGAGCACCACCTTTCCGTCGGACTGTTCGATAAACGCCCGAATTTGGGCCTGGTCCCGTGACAACAGGACCTCCGGATGAAACGGTTGAAACCGCATCGCCCAGAGCTTTTCGTTGAACAACTTGAGGCCAATCGGGTGATTCACCACCAGAGTCGGCGAAGGAACCATGTCCAACAGCCAAGTGGTAAACACGTACCCCATGTCGTAGGGCGGATCTTTGCGCATCCAAATGACGTCAAAGTCCGCAAGATCGTGTACTTTTGACTCGCCAACGTGAAAATAAGGGGCCGTAGCGTCGACCTTCACTTCCGTGATCGCCCCCTTGGGAACCCCATCCTTGACGAATAGGTCCTTTGGAACGCAGTAGTGCACCGGAAGTCCTCGGGCGGAGCACTCCTTCATCACCATATAGGTGGAATCGCCTTTTACGTTGATCTTGTCCAAAGGGTCCATCACAAACAACGAACGCATCGTTCCCCCTATTTGCCAATACAAAAGCGCGAAAACAGCTCATCCAGGATCTCTTCGCGGGTGTCCGCACCGGTCAAGGCGTCGATTTCGGCGATCGCGTGGGTGAGCGCATCGCCGGCGACCGCTGGACCTGCAATCGGTAGAGCTTCCACCGCCTCTTCTACGAGTTGGGACACCGCCAACAGTGCGTCCCGTTGTCGGCTGGAGGCGATCACCCTTTCGCCGGAAGCCGGCTCTCCCGCAAGAAGACTCGCCCGAATCTCCGCTTTTAAGTTGTCGATTCCACGATCCTGGAGCGCCGAAATGGGAACCGCACCCGGCGGAGGCGGCGCGACCCCCTCCCGATCGATGCCATTGTAGGCGATCACTCGACGACGACCGGCGGTGCGCTCGAGAATGGCCGTTTCCGTCGCGTCGGGGCCTCCCGTACGCGCGCGAAGCACCACCACCAGCAAATCCGCCTCGCCAACCAACTCCCGCGCCAGGGCCAGCCCTGCGGCCTCGATCGGGTCATCGGTCACCCGCTCGCCCGCCGTATCGAGCAGCGTCACGGTAAGATCCCCGATCTCAGTAACGACCTCTAGGACATCTCTGGTTGTACCCGGGGTGTCGTGGACAAGGGCGCGGCGGCGGCCCACCAGCGCATTAAACAGGGAGGACTTGCCCGCGTTGACCGCGCCCACCAACGCCACGCGCGCGCCTTCGACCAAAACCTTGCCCGCACCGTAGGTTTGTGCGATCTGGGCAGCATAGGTGCCCGCGGCAGCGGCCCGCGCCAACAGCACGTCGTCTTCGAGATAGGCAAGCTCGTCCGCGGGATAATCCAAGCGCGCTTCGAGATCCGCAGCCAATTCGATCAAATCCGACCGGATCTTGAGAAAGTCCGCTTGCAAGGTACCGGAGATCGCCAAGCGTGCTATCTCCAAGCCTCGGTCGGTCCTGGCTTCCGCGAGCTGAAAAACACCCTCCGCAGCGACAAGATCAAGCTTTCCGTGGAGCAGCGCCAGCCGCGTAAATTCGCCAGGCTCCGCCAAACGCGCGCCAGCGGCGATCGCTGCATCGAGTAAGCGCTGAACGATCCTCGGGTTTCCGTGGCAAGTGATCTCAGCGGTGTGCTCGCCGGTATAGGTGGCGGGCGCCTTCGCCAAAAAAATCATTCCATCGTCAACAATGCCGTTCGCATCAAAAAATTCCGCCCGCCTCACCCGGCCCCACGAAAAGGGTCGGCCTGAAAGCGGGCGACAAAATCCAGCAAGAACCGGCTCCAGAGCATCGCCCGAGAGCCGAACCACCGCCAAGGCTGCGCGGCCCCACGCAGTTGCCGCGCCAACCACAACTGGCATCGATCAGCCTGGTACAACCTGGATGAACTTGCTGCCATCGCGCTCTTCCGAGCGGCTGGCAACGCCATCGATGTCCGCGATCGCCAAGTGGACGATCCGACGATCATAGCTGTTCAATGCCAGATTGATGGTCACCGTCTTACCAGTAGAAACCGCCTTTTCTGCAGCGCGACGAGCCAGCTCTTTGAGCTTCGCTTCGCGAGCTTCGCGATCGGCATCGCTTTCGCGTGGACGATCGTCGCGATCTCGGCGATCTCCACCGCGATCGCCACGATCCCGACCACCACCACGGGGGCCGCGATCCCGGCCGCGACCGCCGCGGTCATCCCGGCGCTCGGAACGTTCGGGGCGTGCTTCCTGGGCTTCACGAGGACGATCGTCGGCGACGTCGACATCGATCACCAACGAACCGAACTGCTTCTCCAGCGCAAGGCGCAGAAGGTGGCGGATGGAGCCGAGGGTTGATCCCCGCTTTCCAATGATGCGGCCCGCTTTGTCGGCCTTGACGTGCAGATGCACGCGCTCAGACGAACCGGTGCCAACCACCGAGCCTTCGACATCCATCTGCTTCAGAAGCGCGGAAAACCACGTTTCGGCAAATGCAGACGCTTCGGTCGGGCCCGCTTCGGCACCGCGCAGGCCTTCGCCACGGCGAGGCTCGTCCGACTCGCCCGCGTTCGCGTCGGAATCCAATGCCGCGTCAACGTCCGCCGGAGCGGCTTCGCGACGAGGCGGCCGATCCGAACGTTCGCGGCGAGGTTCGCGGTCACGGCGCGGCTCACGCTCACGACGTGGCTCGCGGTCGCCGCGAGGTTCACGATCTCGCGACTCGCGAGGTTCGCGAGGAGCTGCTGGCGCTGGCTCCTCGATGACCTCGTCTTCGCCCGCAGCCCACGCCACGATTTTCACCGTGTCGCGTGCAACCGGACGTCCACTGTCCGAACGAAAGTGGGTAAGATCCAACTTGTGTTTTACGCGCTTAGGTTCAATTCCGAGCTTTGCAGCCGCATCCGCGACTGCTCCGATCAGATCCCGCGCTTCCCCCGACACTGTGGTCGCTCCTTCCGGAATTGTGCTCATAGCCCTTTTCTCCTATTTGATGAGCCGGCGGCCCTGTCTTTATCCAACAGGGACAGCCTTATAGTTCCGCTTGATCAGCCATTGCTGAGCCATCGTCAGCACCATGTTGACGAACATGTACACCACCAACCCCGAGGGGGAGGTGAAAAAGAAAATTCCAAAGATGATCGGCATCAGCTTCATCATCCGCTGCTGTGCCGGGTCCATCTGGCCCATCGGGGTGGTCTGCTGCTGCGCCCACATGAGCCCGACGACGATCAACGGCGAGATCCCGTACGGGTCCATCGACGAAAGATCCTTTAGGTAGAGGAATTCCGACTGATACAAGTCGACACTGGTCTGCAAGGCGCCGTAGAGCGCCATGAAGATCGGCATCTGAACAAGCATCGGCAGGCAGCCGCCCAACGGATTGACCCCACCCTCCGAGTAGAGCGCCATGATCTGACGGTTCATCTCTTCAGGATTGTCCGCGTACTTTTCCCGAATTTCCGTCATTTTCGGCTGCAGAGCCTGCATCGCCTGCCCGGAAACAAACGCCTTTTGGGTGAGCGGATAGAAAAGCACCTTTACCAATACGGTGACGCAGACAATCGCCAAGCCCCAGTTTCCGACGGCCGAGTGGAAGAACTTGAGCAACCAGAGCAGCAGGCGACCAAAGAAACCAAAGATGCCAAGGTTGAGCGCCGAAGAAAGGCTAGGATCGACCTCAGCAAGCTTGTCCATGTCCAATGGACCGCTGTACATCCGGAACCGCTCGGTAACCGACTCGCCGGGTTGAAGCGTGGATTCCACCACATAGAATGAACCATACATTCCAGAGTCTAAGGCGCCGCGTCGAGCAAAGGTCAGTGTGCCCTTGCCTCCCTGCGCAGGAAGCAAGAAGGATCCGAAGTAATAGTCGGCAACACCGAACCACTGTACCGGGCCGGTGGTGGTCTGGGGCTCGTCGAGATCCGTCAGATCCGCCCAACGCGACACACTGCCGTCGATCATGCCGAGCGGGGTCCGTGTGTGGGCCACCCCCGGACTGCCCGCTTCTTCCGCCGCCGTTGCTTCGGGAGTGCCCGGAAGTGGTGGCGCCAGATGATCGACCGCCGACAACCACAACTTGCCATTGTAGGTGCCCGCACCGGTGTTTTTCCACGTCACTTCCACGTCGAGCAAGCAGTCTTCGCGAACGTGAATCGACCGAGTGACTTCAATATTCTCCGGCGTCAAACCAGAAACGGTCACGCCCTTGTCCGAGGATTCGGTCACCGCTACCCGTGGAGAAACCGCATCAAACGACCCAACTCCCATCCCGAGCGCTTGAGCGTGTTTGCCGTACACCACGGCCGGTCCCACATCGGTGCGGTAGGCGTGGTACGACTCGCTTGTGGCTCCAGTAATTCGGTGCCAAGCCCATTTCCACAGCGGTGTCGCCTGGAGATCATCTTTGTAGTCGGTGAGCACGACGTCGCGGAGATACCCGCCATCTGTCGTAAACTCCGATTGAACCTTGCAATATGACAGCGGGACGGAAACCACCGGCAGATCCGCCGGAGGTACGTAGCCATCGTTCGGCGCCGGCGCAGCCACGGGGACTGCAGGATCAACCGGTGTTTCTTCGGGCTTTCGACTCGAAAAATACCAGAGCTGCACCGCCAGGGTAGCAAACAACACCGCAACCAATACGCGACGATCCATAAATCAGTTCCCCGCCGGCCCGACCGGATCAACGCTACCTTTCAGGGGAGGCACCGGATCGTATCCCCCTGGGTGAAAGGGATGACAACGCAGGATTCGTCCCGTACCAAGCCACACACCGCGCCACGGCCCATGAATTTCAATGGCCCCTGCGGTGTAGTGTGAACAGCTCGGTTGAAACCGACACACCGGAGGCGTCATTGGCGAAATGTAGCGCTGGTAGCCACGAATGAGGGTCAGGAACAGCCACTTCATGACCGCTTTACCCGCCGAACAAACGCGCGAACATCTTCGCCAAAGTCATCAAAGCCTGCCTCTGCGGAAGAGCTACGCGCGATCAGAACGAGGTCAAGGCCTCCAAACTGATTTTGCGTCTGCCGCATCCACTCGCGCAATTGCCGCTTCACGCGATTGCGCACCACGGCGCCGCCAACCTTCTTGCTGACGGCCAGCCCAAACCGAAAACGCGCGTCGGCCTGCTCGCGAAAAACAAAGACCACATGACGGCCATTCCAACGCCGCCCTTCGCGCTGTACCTCCGAAAAATCAGCCGACTTGCGCAGGCGAATCGCCCGCGTCAACCGTGTATCGGAAGGCGCTGGGGATACGCCGACGTCAGAAGACTGCACGGATCAGTGCTTCTTGTTCGCCGTCGTGATCGAAATTCGCTTCCGGCCTTTCGCCCGGCGACGGTTGATCAAAGCTCGGCCGCCAGCGGTCTTCATCCGCGCCCGAAAGCCGTGGGTGCGAAGACGCTTGATGTTGTGCGGCTGGAAAGTACGCTTCATAATGGGCCTCCTGGGCCGACCGCTTGGGATTGCGCTGTGGCGCTTCTTACCCGAATGCGGACCATAGGGTGAACCGCTGTCGCTTATCCGATCGGAATGTGGGGGTCAAGCGTGGCTGTTCGATCCGCTGCAGCAGCGCATCGGACGATGGATCCACTGAGTTTTCACGCGGATCCCACGGTTGATCCTGGTCCACGAGAAATAGGATTCGGATCTGCTCGATCCCCTTGAACGATCCCGCCTGTCCTGGATAGCTTGACCTCTCGTCTCGAAGCCATCCCTGGTTTCACGCCGTTAGGCGTTTAAACTGTCACACGTCCGAAGGGATTCATGGATCTGCCCATCCTGTGGGACCAAGTCCTGCGCGCGATGCGACGCCGCATCAATCCGCAGGATTTCGAAGTCTGGTTGGAGCCTGCGCTCCCGATTCAGCTCGAAAACGGCGTTCTCACGCTTGAAGTGAACAATAAGTACTATCGCGACTGGATCATCGAGAATCAGTTGGTCCCTCTCAATGAAGAGATCCGACAGATCCTCGGATTCTCGGTCACGATCGAGTTCGTTTACCGCGATGATCACACCACCCAAGATGCACCGCTCCCCGTGCAGGCGGTCGCTGCCGCCAGCCGCGGTGTCGGCGTAAATGCCTATCAGAACTTTGACAATTTCGTGGTCGGCGAGTGCAATAAGTTCGCGCATGCCGCAGCCCGAGCCGTCGCCGATCGTCCAGCATTAAGCTACAATCCGCTCTATATCTATGGATCGAGCGGTTTGGGCAAGACCCATCTTCTGCACGCGATCGCCAACGAGATGCTCGCACGCGACCCCGAAGCAAAGGTGGTTTACGTCCCTTGCGAGGAGTTTTTGAACGAACTGGTCAACGGCATGCGACACAGCCGCATGGACGAAATCCGAGCCAAGTATCGAAAACACGCCACCGCACTGATCATCGACGATATCCAGATCCTGAGCGGAAAAGAGCGAACCCAAGAAGAGTTCTTCCACACATTCAACGCACTACAGAATTCTGGACGACAAATCGTACTTTCGTCCGACGTCGTTCCCCGAGACATCCAGAAATTGGAACCTCGGCTCCGCACGCGGTTCGAAGGCGGCCTGTTGGCGGACATGCAGGCTCCCGACAAAGAGACGTTGTTAGCGATCCTTGGCAAAAAAGCCGACGGCCTGCGCATGCACGTCCCCAACGATCTCGCGGACGCCATCGCCCATCAAGTCTCCGGAAACATTCGGGAATTGGAAGGTTTGCTCAATCGTTTGGCGGCGCTGCACAGCTTCTACAATGAGCCCATTACCCTGGAGTTCGCGAGAAAGCGTCTTCCAAACTTGTTTGCGCCAGCACCTTCGCAGGTTACCGTCGCGGCGATCATTGAGGCCGTTGCCCGGTTTCACAACCTTCGAAGTGCAGATCTGACCGGAGATCGGCGCACGCGCACGCTCACCCGTCCTCGCCATATCGCCATGTTCCTCAGCCGCAAGCACACAAACTTGTCTTTCCCGGAGCTTGGCCGAGAATTTGGAAATCGGGATCACTCGACCATTCAGCATGGCGTTGGAAAAGTGGAAGAGGAACTGTCCGATAATCCAGACTTGTCCTACAAAATTCGCCTGATTGAGCAGAGTCTCAACCTCAGGATGGGGACATGATCGGGGACAACCTGTGGACGACCGGTGGACGACCGGGGACCACTTTTGAGATGGGTAAGGGTCCCCAGAATCCAGCCTGCGGTGATCGGGTTTTTCCCTACGATGCCCCACATCTATTCTGACGCTTTTCCCTCTATAGTTTGCAAATCTCCACAGATCCGCAGTGTCTACTACTTCTACTAGATCGATCCACACTTTCTTATTTCTAGGATAGGGAACTCGCGCGTTCAGACGGCGGGCCTGTCTCTTGGGAGCGAACATGGACCTTTACATCGATCGCGACGAACTTTCTCGGGGTCTTGCCCGCGTTCAGGGCATCATCGAGCGTCGAGCGACCGTGCCGATGCTGTCCCATGTGCTGTTTCATGCGCATTCCGACGGCCTTCGCATGACAGCGACGGACACCGAAGTGGCCTACATCGGCGAGCTCGCTGCCAATGTGCAGAAACCCGGTGAAATCGCCGTCGATGCGGCCAATCTGTTTCAGGTCGTCCGAGCGCTTCCTGAGCCGACCGTGCGGTTGACCATCGCCAGCGGCAACCGGCTGGATGTGAGCTCCGGACGATCTCAGTTCAAGCTGCCGGGTGCCACTGCCCAAGACTATCCGGCGATGGCGGCCTTTGACGCACGCGGCACGGCGAAAATGTCCGAGCGCGTTTTGCGGCGTCTGGTCGAGCAATCCAGCTTTGCTGTTGCCGCCGAAGAGCACCGCTTTGGCTTGAACGGCGCGCACATGGAAGAGCGCACCGTAAATGGTAAACGCGTATTACGAATGGTCGCCACGGACGGTCACCGGCTTTCCGCTGCTGAAGCTCCTTTTGAAGGCGAAGTTGCTTTGGCTCCGCGGATGCTGGTCCCTCGCAAGGCGCTGAACGTTCTTCGCAAGCTGTTTGAAGGTGACGATCAATCGGTTGAATTGTCGTTTGGTGAAGGCGCTATCCGTTTGCAGCGCCCCGGCCACACTTTCTGGTTCCGACTTCTGGACGGAGAATTTCCGGATTATGAAGCGGTGGTTCCGAAGGAAGGCAAACACCGAATCACCGTGGGTCGCGACGAACTGGCGGCAGCACTGAAGCGCGTCGCGATCGTCGTTCAAGATCGCGCTCGCGCTGTAAAGTTTGCTTTCAAAGACGGTGAGCTCGAAATTCAGGTTCAGAATCTTGATCGCGGCGAAGTGACAGAAACGCTGCAGGTCGAGATGGAAGGCGAGGCGGTGGTTGCCGGGTTCAACGTCCGCTATCTTCAGGAAATTCTGTCAGTGGTTCAAGGCAGCTCCATCCGTTTGGAAATGGCCCATCCATTGGCGCCATGTTTGGTGCGCGATCTCGAACACGACGACTGCTTCTTTGTGGTCATGCCTATGAGACTCGACTGATCCAGTGCGTTTAAATCGGCTTTATGCGCAGGGGTTTCGGAATCTGGAGCCCGTGGATTTGGAGCCGTCCGCCTCTTTTGTGGTGTTCCACGGGCAGAATGCCCAGGGAAAGACCAACCTGATCGAGGCGATCTATCTCCTTGCGACTCTAAAGGTGCTTCGGCAGCGGCGGACGCGCGAAGTGATCCGTTGGGGTGGCGAACGCGCGGTGTTGGCGGCGTCCACCGAACACGACGGCCTAAACCGCCGATATCAAGTGGAATTGGAAGAAGGAAAGCGTAAAATCGAAGTGGACGGCAAGGTGCCCACCTCGGCCGCAACCTACTTTGACGGCATTCGGGCGATCGCATTCACGCCGAGTGATACCGGCATTGTTTCTGGAGAACCCGCCCGGCGTCGATCGTGGGTGGATCGAGCGGCGTTTACGGCGGCGCCGGCCCATCTGGAGGTGGTTCGAAATTGGAAACGCGTCGTCGATCAGAAAGCGAGCGTTTTACGTCAGGGATTTGCGGATCCGGCGTTGACGGATGCATTGGACGATCAGTTGGCAACGGAAAGCGCTCGCCTGGTAGGGCGAAGATTGGAGCTGTTGGCGGCCTTATCACCGCATGTGGAGGCCCTGCACGCATCGATCGCGCCGGACGGTGGACGGCTCACCCTTCACTACCGAACGGAGGTTCGTGGCACCGATTTCGAAAGCCGAGTGAAATCCGCCAGGGCGTTGCTCGCCGAGCGTCGCCCCAAAGAACTCGAACGCCGGATGTGTTTGTTTGGACCGCAGTTTGACGATATCGAGCTGAAGATCAACGATAAATCTGTTCGATTGTACGGTTCCCAAGGGCAGATTCGCTCAGTGGTGCTTTCGTTGAAGTTGGCCGAATTGCTTGCTGCACGGGACCGTGGGGTGGTGCCCCTCTTTCTGATCGACGACGTTGGATCGGAGTTGGACCGGCAGCGAAAGCAAAAGTTGGTCGGGGTTTTACACGATCTTAGAGCTCAGGTATTTGCGACGACCACGGATCCGGAACATCTCGCAGAATTACCGCGCGATGATCGTGCATTTTACCGCGTTCATGCCGGTCAGGTCACCGCAGTGGCGGATCCTGGACCCGCTGTGGGTAATCGGATACGTTGACGAGTCCCCGAAGGTGCTCGGATAAAGTTCGAGCCCCACTTTGGCGGATTTGGTCCGCGTGCGCTGTTCGGCAGGGGTAAAGTGAATGTCGTCGACTGAATCGTCCGATTACACCGGATCGAGCATCCAGGTCCTGGAGGGACTTGAGGCAGTTCGAAAGCGCCCCTCCATGTACATCGGAAGCACCGGGCCCCGCGGCCTTCACCATCTGGTCTATGAGGTGGTGGACAATGCCATCGATGAGGCGTTGGCCGGGTATTGTCGCAATGTCGATGTTCGCATCCATGAAGATGGCTCCTGTTCGGTGAACGACGACGGTCGCGGGATTCCCGTCGACATTCACAAAGAACAGGGTCGACCGGCAGCCGAGGTCGTCATGACCGTTCTGCATGCGGGCGGAAAGTTCGATAGCAAGACCTACAAGGTTTCCGGTGGTCTGCATGGCGTTGGCGTTTCTTGCGTCAATGCGCTTTCGTCGAAGCTTTGGCTCGACATTTGGCGTGACGGCCGCCACTGGCATCAGGAGTATGAACGCGGCGTTCCGTCGATGCCGTTGACCAATGCGGGGCCAGCGGAAGCGATTGACGGAAAAGAACGCCGCGGTACTCGGGTTCGCTTTCTTCCGGATCGGGAGATTTTTACCGAAACCGTGGAGTTTGAGAAGGACATCCTCGCAAATCGATTGCGAGAATTGGCCTACCTCAATCCAGGCGTCCGCATCGATCTCACCGACGAGCGAGATGAAAGTCACGAGCTCTTCCTGTTTGAAGGTGGAATCGTCAGTTTCGTCGAGCATTTGAATGCCGCGCGCGAACCCCTGCATGCACCACCGATCCGCGTTTCCGCCGAATCGGACGGCATTCAGGTCGACATCGCCATGCAGTGGACCGGTGCCTATACCGAAACGCTGTACAGTTTTGTCAACAACATCAACACCATTGAGGGTGGAAGCCACGTTTCCGGCTTCAAAGCCGCTTTGACCCGCGTGATCAACAATTACGCGCAGGCCAATGGGCTGCTCCGTTCGCAAAAGAATGAAAACCTTGGTGGCGATGACATTCGCGAAGGGTTGACCGCGGTATTGTCGGTTCGGATTCCGGAGCCACAATTCGAAGGGCAAACCAAGACCAAGCTTGGTAATTCCGAGGTCAAAGGCCTCACCGAGACGATGGTCGCGGATCACCTGACCTCCTTCCTCGACGAAAACCCCCATGTTTCCAAGATCATCGTGGGGAAAGCGATCGATGCGGCCCGGGCTCGGGATGCAGCTCGAAAGGCACGAGAGCTCGCACGCCGAA
>SYKL01000007.1 GCA_005797785.1 Pseudomonadota bacterium
AAAGTGCAGGTAGGTCTGGGTCTGTTGGCGACGCTCTGGGCGGAAGTCGCCGTGGCGGGCGAGGTGTTGAAACCGAAGGAGGTTGCCGCCGACGTTCATGAGATCGTCGGCCTTCATCGCAGGGGAATCGTTGCACTGGCGTCGGAAGACGCGGAGCGCCGGGAAGTACTCGACGTTGCGGGCGACATGGCGTTTCATGAGCGGCAGGCGGCGCTTTCCGAGCTGCATGAGGGGTTGCGGGCGGAAATTGAAGCAGCGGGTGCCTGCGGTTTTTGCCGGCCCCTGAAGGGGGTTTCGACTTTTTTGGACACGGTGGAGGCCGATAAGCGCTTGCATGATGGCGACAAATTGGCGTTCCAAGAGACGATGTCGCTGTTGGTGGAGGCTTTGGCGGACACACCGGGGGAGGGCGAGCGTCGGGAAACGCTGCGCGCAAGGCTGGTGGAGGATCAGCTTGCCATCGATGCGATCGCTCAAAAAATGCGCGAGGAAGCCAAGGGGCTGTTGGGGCGAACCCGCGGGATGGTCATTCAACGGGAAAAGTGGGACGCCTACGTCCGCTTTGTGCGCAGCGTGTACTCGGAAGAGCGGGTGCTGATGGAGTATTCCCCGACTCCGGCGGGCGAAGGAACCCGCGGCCGAGCCAAGCAGGATGGCGACGTTGTCTATGGATTTGGGGTTCCAAAAGGGACGTTTGTATTGACGTTCGACGATGGTCCGTCGGCGACGAATACGCCCAAAATCCTCGACATTCTTGCGCAGAACGATTCCCGAGGGGTGTTTTTTGCTTTGGGGAAGAACGCTCGGGGAAATGAGGGGTTGATCGGTCGAATTCTGGCGGATGGTCACCTGCTCGGAAATCATACCTTGAGTCATAAGAACCTGCCGAAGCTCGCGGACGACGAGATCGTGCGGCAGATCGATCAGGGCAGATTGGAGTTGGAAGGCTCAGCGGGGCGACCGGTGGTGCTCTTTCGCCCGCCGTACGGCGCGACCGACGGTCGGGTAATGGATGCGCTGCAGCATCGAAGCATGCGCTCCTACCTATGGAATGTGGACTCTCGGGATTGGGCCGATCCGATCCCGGAGTCGATCGCGGCGACGGTCCTGGAGCAGGTCGACCAGCAAAAACGAGGCGTGATCCTCTTTCATGATGTGCACTCGCAGACGGTGGAGGCGCTGCCGTTGGTGATGGCGGGACTGAAAGAGCGGGGGCTGGTCACCGAATTGTACGATGGACAGCAGGTGGTGGGAGAGCAGGTAGCAATACAAGAACCCGCTGCTTCTGCCCCTGCTTCGGCTGCGGAAGTGTCGCACTACAACGACAGTCACGCAGTCATCATCGGCATCAACGACTATGAATACTGGCCAAAACTACAGTATGCACAGACGGATGCGGAAGGGATCCGCGAGGCCCTCATTCATCAATTCGGGTTTCAAGAAAAGAATGTGATCACACTCTTTGATCGCGAGGCGACCCGAGCTCGAATTCTTGAGGTGCTCGGGGATATCTTGCCTCAGCAGGTCTACAAGGACGATCGCGTATTTGTGTTCTTTGCAGGCCACGGCGCGACGCGGGTGCTGCCTGACGGGAGTGAGCGCGGCTACATCATACCGGCGGACGCCGATTTAGAACGGTTGCAGAGCACAGCGATTTCGATGTCGTTGTTGCAGGACGTTCAAGAAGGACTCCCGGCGAAGCACGTCTTTTTTGTGATGGACGCGTGTTACAGTGGCCTGGCACTGACGCGGGGAAGTTCGGTTGGAGTGCTCGATTCAAGGCGGTATTTGGCGGAAATCACCCGAAGGCCCGCCCGGCAGATCTTGACTGCCGGTGGTGCTGAGGAGCAGGTGGCCGATTATGGCCCTGGGAACCACTCGATTTTCACCTGGAATGTGCTTCAGGGGCTCGGTGGGCAGGCCGACTTGAACGGCGATGGGGTGATCACCGCCTCTGAGCTGGGCGGTTATGTGGCGCCGCGAGTGAGCGATACGTCGCATCAAACCCCGGCCTTCGGTAATTTGGTGGGAAGCTCCGGAGGGGAGTTTGTGTTTGAGTTGGCATCGGGGCCGCAGCTGCTGTCGGCGGTGTCGCCTGAGGATGACGTCTCCAAGTTGGCCGCTGAACAAGAGGAATTGGAGCGGCAATTGGCGGAGCTGCGTGCACAATTGTCGTCCACCGGCGAGGTTCGTGGTACGCCTACGGAAGATCCGAAAGTGGAGGCGGAAAGGTACCATTCGATCGGGCTAGGGTTCTTTCGGCGCGGGGAATATGAATCGGCGCTGGCGGCGTTCCAACAGGCGGTGCGGCTGCAACCGAACGATGTGCGCGCCGTGAACAATCTAGGTTTTACCTACTATCAGGTGGGTCGTTACCAAGAAGCCTCCGACGAGGTGCGCCGGGCATTGACGCTCGATCCCACTCGCGCCGTAGCCTGGCTGAACCTCGGCGATGCACTGGATAAATTGGGAGATGGCCCAGGGGCGGCGGAGGCTTGGACCAAATACCTGACGATGATCCCGGAGTCGCCGGAGCGACCGCGGCTGGAAACGGCGATGGGCGTGGTGCCGGTCGGGAGTGAATGAGCGCTCGTTCCTACTCGGTGTCGGATGTCGCCAATACCGTTTCGGACTCGTCTTCGTCCAGAAGGCCATTGCCGTTGGTGTCGGCAAACAAGTCAAGTGACTTGTCGAATTGGGCTTCGATGTCCGAGAGCAGGTCGGCGTTGTTGTCGGCGTCGATCACGATCCCATCCGTGATCTCCGCTTGGTCCCAAGCGATCCCTTCGAACCACCGGGCGGCGTCGAAGCCGAGCACGAAGGAGGAATTCTCCGCCGAGAACGAAAATGCAGTATCGCTGCGCAGCTCCAGCTGCTGAACGTGCTTGCTGTGAAGGCGGAAGGACGTGTGGTCATCGAGGGTGCCGGACACTTCCAAGGTGCCGTCGTCCAATTCGGGCGCGACGGAGAACTTGATGTGTAGGCGACAGAAATTCCCCTCTTGGGCGCTGAATCCGAGGGTGTCGGGGGGGCCGACCAGGGACAGGGTGTCGGGAACGCTGACGTCGAAGTTTGAGCCCGCAGGAGTTTGGCAGCCCTGTCCTTGGAACAGACGCAGGCGCTCAAGGCCGACGGTCGCCGAATCGACGACCACCTCAGCGGAACCCTCGGTGCCGAGTGCCACCGCATCCGCATCGCTGGTGTGCGCGGCGAGCTGCATCTTCCCGTCCAACTCGGGATTGCCAGTTTCGGTGAGGATCCCGCCGTCTTTGCAAGCGGCGAGTAAACCAAATGCGAGAAGGAGTCGTTTCATTTGGGAGGCTCCGTAAGCACTTTGGACAAAGGAAACAGCTGCATATTAAGTTGTACCACACGATCGCCGTGGTTTTCCTGCTCGGAGAGGAAGGTGACCAATTCCTGCCGAAAAGACTGCAGTCGCTGCTTTAACACGGCGAGGCCCTCTTCGTTGGTGCTAAATGTCAATGAAGAAATGTCGCGCTCGGCAGCTGGCAGAAGGTCCATCGAGGCGGCCGCCCGTTGCAACATGGCCCGATGAAAGTTGACAATGTGCAGGCCGCGGGTCTCGGCACCCGTGGACACAACAGGATCTTTAGGAGCGAGCTTCCCTTTTCGTGAGGAGACCAGCATGCCGAGTGAAGTGAGGATACGAAGCGCCTCCTCGGCTTCGGCGCGGGTGATGGACGGCTGCAACCGGGGGGCGATCCACGTCGGGTCGGCTTGAAAAGTCGGCCGGGAGGCCATTTCCCGGATGACGGGCACGTACCAGTTGGCATGGTAGGCGGCTTGTGCCGCGTCCAAGCGCTGAACTTGCTGGTAGCCGCGGCTGGCAGCGAGCCGTCGGTAGGCTTCGTTCTTGTCTGCGGTGGTTTTTGCACGCGAGAATGCCGCAAGATCACAGAAATAACGCGCCTCTTCACCTTCGAGTCCGAGCGCCTCCGCGTAGGTGACGGCCATGTCGACGGTCAAATCGCGCTCGCCGTCGATGACGCGCTTGAGGTGGTTGGGGGACTTCAGCCCAGCCTTGCGGCTGAACGCGCGGTACGAAAACCCGCGACCAAGCGCCTTACGGAACTCATAAATGTCCCGCAGGTACTTTCGAATGTCGAGGTATTCAAAAATTTGGATGCGCATCGGGCGCGACATGGAGTCATCATGCCGCGAAACGACCAAAGTGCCGAGATCGCGGGGGCAGAATTACGATGGTTTGGGATACGGATTCTGGAGTGGGCTCGCCGAAGTAGTCGAACAAATCGTCGTTTGGGCGTGTCTTGAAATTCATCGGAAAGGCGGGCGCCGCCGATTCGGATACACCGTCGGCGGTGCGTGGGCGCGGGGGGCATGCGGGAGCGAGTCCCGGCCGGGGCCAGGTCACAACCGAATGTGGCGTGGGTGTAGCCGGTTGGACTGCCCCCGAATCTCTTCGACCAAGGGGAGCAATGCCTGGATGCCGTGGCTTCGATACGCGGCGGTTTCCTGCGCATTCAGGGCAACATTGACTTCGTATAGGGCGACCGATCCCACCACCACGGACAGGATCAGCTGTTCCTCCCGTTCATAGAGGATGTAGTCCCATGCTTTTCGTTCAACTTCGATGAGCGGAACATCCAACGGCCTAAAAACCGCCGCGTTCGCACAGGTTGGCGGTAAAGGTGCCGTCCAGCTCGATCACGTTGTTATCGCTGTCGTCGAATACGTCCTCGATGTACAGGTGCAGGCCGCCGGTGACGGTCGTGTCTGTGATCTCATCGATGCGGAGATTTCCGGTGCTAGCGACGTAATTCATTGCGTCGACGTCGGTGTACACCGTGATCGTCTGGGAGTTGATGTCCAAGGCCCATTCCCCGACCTGATTTGGAGCGGAGAACAAGATGCGAACCGGGGCTTCCGAGTAGGTGACATTGCATTCGTCCTCGGTGGTCGCCGTAAGGGTGAACGACAGCTCCTCAGGGGAATCGTCGTAAAGTGATGCATCGCCGCTTACAAACGACCATGCATCCCCTTTGATGTCCCCTTCCAGGGGCTGGTCGGTGATCGTTACGTCGATTTCGCCCACGTCGCTATCGTCGGAAGTGTCGGACGGATCTCCACCGGCACAGGCGGACAATCCAAAAACGATGCCGTAAGACCAAGTGCGCATGCTGCCTCCGGCCGGAGGGTAGCATGGGCGGGTCTGAATGCGGAATTGGTAAACCGCTTGACGAGTTACGGCTGGGGGACCGGGCGAGTTGCACCGGCGAAAACCGCCGCCAACGCGGCGTTGTCTCCGACCGCTCGGTGGGTTCCTTGCAACAGATGAGCGACGGTGGCGTGGCTGATCTTGGGGTTCTTGCCGCGTACCAGGGTGTCGGGGCTGGTTTCGACCAATTGGAGGGTGGCGAGGGCCAAAGCGAGCGGTACCGCGCAAAATTGGCGGATCGCGTTCGCTTGAGGGGCGGGCCAGAACAGAGTGTATTCCACTGCTTTGTGCAGATGGGTGCGTGCGAGATCGCACACGTCCGCGACCATCGCCAACGCCTGCGGACGAACCCGAGGATCGAGAACGTCTTTCAGGGCGATCCCCCGGGCGTCCGCGATCGCTTGCGGCAGGAAACAGACGCCGCGTTCGGCATCTTCCGCGACATCTTTGACGATGTTCACCAACTGAAGACCGAGCCCAAAGCTGACCGCGCGTTCACGCAGCGCAAATTGAGGGCCGATCGGCAGTTCTGGGAGGGTGGCGAGGAACAGATCGGTGAGCAGATTTCCGACGGTTCCGGCGACAAAGTAGCAGTAACGCTCCAGATCGGCCGTATCCGCGAGGGTGAGGCCCCGACCTTTGGCGGTGCGAACGGCGTATTCCCGCATTCCTTGCGACATTTCCAGGACATGCGGTCGAATGAGGCGGCGTTGCACGTCCGAGAGGGCACGGAATTCGCGGAAGGCGGCGCCCGCGCGGGTCGCCAAGTCCCGCTCGGCGCCGACGCCGATCCCGCAGGTGCGAGCGGCTTCTTCGAACAGGGAGACGCGGACATCGTCGTCGGCCATGGTGCGATCGAACACGTCGAAAAGCACATGACGGTCGCCAATGCCGAGCAAAGGCTCATCCTCGATGGTGTCGACGATCCGGCACAGGAGGTACGCGATTTTTACCGCATCGCGGAGATCGTCCGGGAGCATTTCAATCGACAATGCAAAGGTGCGGGAGACCTTGGGCAGGATCTCCGTGCAAAAGACGCGATCTTCTTCGAGAACGGTCATGTTCAACCTCGCAGGCGGGGATCGAGTTCGGCGACGGGATCGAGGAATAACGAGCACATTCCGGCGACGAGCTCGTGAAGGGAGGGATGATCGGCGACTGAGGCGAGGGCCAGGTCGCGACGGCGAACCAATTCATCGAACGCCCATTGCCGCGATCCGCAGCGTTCCAAGAGAGCGATGGCTTCGGCGACCTGCGCATCGGTGGTCTGCTCGCGGGGTGTGTCCAGAATCGCCCGGAAAGCGGCGGCATCCGCCGAGGATGCGGTCTCGAGCAGGTGGACCGCAGGCGCGGATCGTTTGCCTTCGCGGATGTCGCTTCCCGAGGAATCTCGCCCTTTTTCACCGTACAGATCGAGGACGTCGTCCTGAATTTGGAATAAAACCCCGAGTTGTTGCGCGGCCTGAGCGAGCCGCTCCACGGTGTCCGCGGGAGCGCCCGCGAGTTCCGCGGCGCCTGCCATCGGAAGTGCAAACAGACCGCTGGTTTTCCCTTCCACCATTCGCAGATAGTCGGCGAGGCGGACGGTGTCCTGGTCCTTCAGAACGAATTCCAGGGCTTGGCCGTCGATCACCTTGAGCGTGTCGAGAAGGATGCGCCGTCCAGTCTTTTCGCGGACGGCGGGCTCGAATTCCAGGCGCTGTGCGCACAGCAGCGTGAAATAGAACATCGAATCGCCGAGGTTGATCGCCTGCGGAGCGCCGTAATTGACCCAGACGGTGGCTTTGCCGCGGCGCATCCGATCCCCGTCTTGGAGATCATCGTGGACCAAGGTCGCATTGTGCAGCACCTCGCAGGCGGCGCCGAATGGGATCACCCGAATTGGATCGCAGCCGAGCCGCTCCGCCACCAACAGAGGGATCACCGCGCGCAGGCGTTTCCCGCCGGTATCCAGGTGGTAGAAGCACATTTCGGCGATCGGCGACCGCGGATCGGTCGAACCGCCGACCACATCCTTGAGCAGACGTTCGATCGCGGGCCAGTATTCGTGCCGCAGTTCCGAAAAGCGATTTTCAATGGTCGACATGGGCGTTTCAGCAGGCAGCGCGGAGCGCGGCGAGGGTTTGGCGGGCGGCTTCCAGGCGAACTTTGCCCATGCCGGCGATGATTTCGGCGACGCGATCGACCTCTTCATCGGAAGCGCCGGCTTCGACGGCCACATTGCGGGCGTGAAGCCGCATGTGGCCTTGCTGGATGCCCTCTGCGGCGAGAGCACGCAAGGCGCCGAGATTTTGGGCGAGGCCGACCGCGCCCACCAACATCGCCATGTCGGCAGCACCGCTGATCCCCGCGATTTTCAGGGCGACGCCCACGGTCGGGTGAACCCGAACCACGCCGCCGACGGTGCCCACCGCCATCGGGATTTCCAGGCGGCCTTCGAGATAGCCGTCGCGAACGCGCCAAGTGGCCATTGCCGTGTATCGGCCGCTGCGGGCGGCCCAGGCGTGGGCACCGGCTTCCACCGCGCGCCAATCCTGCCCGAAAGCCAACAAGACGGCGTCGACGCCGTTCATGATCCCCTTGTTGTGGGTG
>SYKL01000070.1 GCA_005797785.1 Pseudomonadota bacterium
ATCTTCGATGGCGAGCGCTTCGCGGATCGTGGCGATAACCGCACTCTTTCCGGTGACGCCGGCCAGATCCACCCAGCAAGAAAATCCGGTCCACCGGCGACAAAACTCCCTTGCCAGAGAGGATTTCCCGATGCCGCCAGGACCTACGATGGTGACAAAGGCATGCTCGGCGATCGCATTTCGTAGGTGATCGAGCTCTTCTCGCCGCCCCACCAGGGCTGAGGTTTGAGCGTGCGCCGCTTCCGAGGGGGGCCCCTTCCAGGCGATCCCGGAGCCGGGCAAGGTCACGAGGACGGTGGGAGTGTCAGGTTGGGGCTCAATTTTACGACGAAGCCGGTGCACAGCCACCTTCACCGCCTGTGCCGAAGCGACGCTCTTGTAGCCCCAAACGTCCTGAATCAAGTGTTCCGCGGTGAAATATTCACCGGGGTGGCTCGAAAGAAATTCCACCAAACGTGCCTCGTTCGGCGACAGGTGTTCGCGCAAGTTCGGGCGAACGACCAAGCGTTCGTGGATGTCGATATAGCCGTCGACCAACGGAATCCGGGAATCACTCATGGGCTAACCATACCTCCAGACCCCGCCGTTTTGATAGGCGGGTGGCAGAAATCCCCTCCGGATGTAAGGGCCCCTTCAAAATGTCTTCCGCCTCGTTGTATACTAGAGCTGGGGTTGGGTGCGCTCAGCTTCCGGGGGAGGAGATGGTCCGTTTTGCAGGATGGATGTGGTTGCTGTCCATGGCCGCAATGGGCTGTAAGAAGACGGGTGGCATCGATAATGCCGTCGATACCGGGACGACGACCACGCCGGTCTTCATCGAGATACCGATCGACGAGGAAGAAGAAGACTTGGTGGGCTCAGAATTGATGCAGGCCACAGCACAATGCGGCGATCTGGTTGCCATGGAGCCGGCCGCGATGCTAGGCAAACTCAAGGACGGCGAGATCCGTTGTTTGGACGACAAACTTCGGGAGTCCGACAAGCAGACGGTGAAAGACAAGATTTCTCGAGTGTTGATGGCGGATGCATGGGCGAAACAGGACATGCATCGTTGGGAAGCGGTGGTTCGCCGGCATTTGAACGACATCGATCGCTCGGATGCCGACCTGTGTTTCAAGTTTGCGAAACAGGTCTCCAGCCATGGGCCGACTTCCGCGGATGAAACGATGCATTGGGCTAGCATTGCGCTGGAAAATCGGACCCAATGGACAGGTGACACCTTTGTCAGCCGGGTCAATGCGCTTTACAAACTTCGCGCGGTCACCGCACAAGAAAAATGGACGTACTTGGAAGAGAAGTACGTGAAGACGCCAGGTGAAGAGCTTCGCACCGAAAAGGACCGCGCGCGCAACGACGCGAAGACGCTCGCCCGCGAGTGGCTGGAATACGCCAAGAGCGCGGGCAAAGATCCGACCACCGCCATGCAGATGTGCGTGTCCGCGGCCGGCACTTCGGAATTCTGTGAGGGCATCGGGGAGTAGGCGTGTCCCGAAGTGTTCTTTGCCGGTACGTCGATCCTTTGGATGCGATCTGGCTGGAAGTGGCCACCCGTTGCGGCTTGCGGGTGGTCCGAGCCTCGGATGCCTATGCGTCCTATGACGGAAAAGGAACGTTGACGCTCGCGTCTCCTGAATACTTGGATCCAGACGATTGCCTTGCGCAGATGATCCTGCACGAGCTTTGCCACGCGGCGGTGCAAGGTCCCGAGGCGATTCACCACATCGATTGGGGGCTTTCGGTGGAGGGACTGGACGCCCTGGAGGAACATGCCACCCATCGAGTTCAAGCGGCCCTGGCAGATCCATATGGATTAAGGCGTTTTTTTGCGGTGACCACCGATTGGCGCCCCTACTACGATGCGTTGCCCGTGGATCCGCTTTCGGGGGACGATCCGGCGGTTCCGCTGGCGAACGCGGCGTTTGTACGCGTCAACGAGGGAGCGTGGGGGGAGCCCATCCGACGCGGTTTAGAGGCGACGGCGCAGTTTCGAACGATCGTTCGGGGTTTTGTTGCGGACGCCGATCTGTTGTGGGCGCAGGATCGATGAGTTAGTAAACAAGATTTACTAATTACAGGGTGGCCGACAATCGGTCGATCGCTTCGTCCAAGGCGCGCGAATCGAAGTCCTCGGCCTCTTTCCAAAGGCGATCGATTTTGATCTTTCCGTCCTCCCGATGCGCTTCGAGTCGCCCCACGAGGTGACCTCGGTGCAACAAAGGACAGACGTACCACCCCCATTTTCGTTGGGCTTCGGGCTTGTAGACCTCCCAGACGTAGTCGAAATGGAAAAGCTGCTTTACCAAATCCCGATCCCAGAGCAGCGGGTCCAGCGGCCCTAAAACCCGCATCCGATCGTCGGGTTCGGCCACCGTGTGTTCGAACCATTGGGGCGCTGCGAAATAGCTTTTCTTGACGCCGGGCAGGGTGACCTGCACCAATTCGCCAGCTTTCACCATCTGCGCGGGGAGAGGGGAGGTTCGAACCTTTGAAAGCATGGACCATTGCGGGCCTGCATTCGGTGTCAACAGGCCGGTGGCGAGGGCGCGTTCGCGCAGAGCCCACCGTTGAAAAGTGTCTTCGGTAGGATGATCCCAAGTCGAGAGTGTTCTGGAGGGGAGATCATACCAGCGGGTATTTCCCTCGCGTTTGGCGGTGACCACCTGGCACCGCGTCCACAAGACTTCCAACGCCATGGTGGACGCCTTCGAGGTGCCCTTCCAACCTGCCCAATCCATGGCTTCGACTTTTCCGCGCGGGGTCAGCTGGTCGGCGCGAAGCGCACCTCGTTCGCCAATTTCTGCGAGAACGTCGGCGAGCAACTGCTCTGAGATCTTCGTGAGGCGCTCGGTAAGCCGCCACCAGGGCGTTTCAACCGCCTGATCGCGGTAGTAGGGGAATGCGGATGACGGCAGCAGACAGCGCTCTTTGGCGAAATGCTCAAACGCCGCTCCGGGCTGCAATTGTCGGTGAACATCGCCGCGTTTCAATCCGTCGGCGCGCGCGAACACCACCAGATCGGCGTTGGTGCCAATCCGATCGAGGGGATCGAGTTGGATGCAACGCAATTGGTGAAGGATGGAGCGGACTTTTTCTGGTCCCTGCGTCGGCTCGCACAACTGGTGCCAGCTGACCATCCGTTGTCGGGCTTGATCGAGTGAAATTTCCATACACATCATCGACCTTGCGGCCGATCCTCCAGGCGGTCGATGTTGCGAAGTTGGGGGAAAAAGACCGACCAAAGGGCCACCACTGCGAGGGTGCCCACGCCGCCGAGGACGACTGCGGGCCGCGTTTGCAGGCGATCCGCTGTTAGCCCAGATTCGAACTCTCCCAGCTCGTTGCTGGCGCCGATGAACACTTGGCTGACCGCGCCCACGCGGCCGCGCATCTCCGGTGGAACGTGCAATTGAAGCAGGGTATGGCGCACCACCACTGAGACCATGTCCGAAGCGCCGAGGCCGAGAAGAAACAGCAGCGACAGCCAAAAATGGTTTGAGCGGCCGAAAGCGATGGTGAAGAGTCCAAACATCGCGACCGAACCGAACAAGATGCGCCCGGCGTGATGTCGGATGGGGTTTCTTCCCAACCAAACCGCCATACAGGCTGCTCCCACCCCCGGCGCGGCCCGCAGCAGGCCAAGGCCCCAAGGGCCGGTTTTCAGAATTTCTTCGGCGTAAATCGGGAGCAAAGCCACGGCTCCACCGAGCAACACCGCGAACAAGTCCAGCGAGATCGCGCCGAGCAGGATCCGATCGGAAAACACATAACGGATGCCTTCAAAAACGGTGGACCAAGTAGCGGCTTTCGATTCGGCGGCGACCGTGCGCGCAGGCAGCGACAGCAGCGGCCCAAGGGCCACGGTGAGCAGCCCCACCGCGAACAGGTATACGCCGGTAGGACCCCCAAAAGCCGTGTAAAGCAGGCCCCCGAGTGCGGGTCCGGCGACCATGCCCACCTGCCAAGAACCGGAACCCCAGGTGATGGCGGCGGGCAGATCCTCCGCTGCGACGATTTGGGGAAGGAGCGCCGTGTTCGCTGGACCAGAAAAGGCGCGTGCCGCTCCGATCGCGACGATGATCGCGTAGATCGGGCCGGTGGAGGTCCCCACCCATGCCAATGCCGCCAGCGCGAGGGCGCTCAACCACAAGGCTCCTTCAGCACAGGCTAGGACGATCGTAGGGTTTCGGCGATCGGCGACCTGCCCCGCGAGCAACGATAACCCCGCCATGGGGACAAAGTGCGCGAGTCCGACCATGCCCAAATCGAGGGGTTTGCCGGTCAACGAGAACACCTGCCAGGCGACCGCCAGGGATTGCACTTGAACGGCCAGGGTCAACAAGAAACGGGCGGCCAACAGCCGACGAAAGGCGGGATTCTGAAGCACCGAGCGATCGGACACGCATCCCCCGCCCCTTCATCACCGGTGCGGGCGCTGCCGACAAGCGTGGCGCGAAGAGCGCGGGCGGAATGAGTGTTTTGGCTTGCGTTTTTCGTCACCTTCGTTAGAGCGTCGCATTGCTTCGGAGTGCGTATGACCATGGTCGTTTCCGGTACCCCCATTTTGATCGTGAAGAGCGTCGAGCCGACGATGAAGTTCTTTATGGACGCGCTCGGTTTTGAGGTGTTGGCCAAAGCCGAGGAAGGAGCAGGCCTCGGCTTCGTGTGGCTCCAGCACGGCATTGTGGACGTCATGATTCAGACCGAAGAGAGCCTCAAAGGCGACATGCCGACAGTCTCGGGCCAGACCGGCAATGCCCTGATGTACCTGCGCGTCGACAATCTCGATGCGTTGGCTCCCAAACTGGAAGGTTTGGAGCAGGTGGTTGCGCGGCGCACCACCGCCTACGGCATGCACGAAGTGGTCATCCGCGAGCCAGGGGGCCATTTGGTGGCGTTGGCGCAGCCTAAGGACGAACCTGCCCCTGCAGCCGAGTAGTCAAGTACTTTACTGTTGACACGTCAATAGTCCGAGACCCGGGATCGCGAGGAATGGAATCCGGCGATCGTGGGCTTCGGTGGGTACTTCGGGCACCAGCTGTTCAGCCAGGGCGAGGCCGATGCGTTGGGTGTGAGTGTCGCCGAGGGCGCGATCGTAGAACCCGCGGCCGTAGCCGAGGCGACCTCCCGAGCGGTCAAAGGCGAGCCCGGGAACCAGGATCACCCCCGCTTCTGAGAGGTTCATGGTGGGTCCATCTGGGGGAATGGGGATCCCCCAGCGATCGGTTGGCCAATCCCGCATGCGACCTTGAGCTAGACGGAACTCAAGGTGATCGCCTACAATGGCGGGATACCAACGTTCGATCCCGTGTTGGAACAGGTGATCGTCCAAGGGGGAAGTATCGATCTCCGCAACTCGACTGGCGAACAACGCCACCGGGCCACAAAGTTCGCTTTCCAACAACGGGATCGCCGCTCGTCCGGCATCTTGGAAGCGAGCCGGCGGAAGGCTCGCCAATAGGGCGCTTAGCTTCTTTCGAAGCTGCCGCTTTCGAGTTTGAGGATCAGCCCCCGACGACGAAGTCGTAGACATGGTGGTCGGCGACCCCTTGGTATCCAATCCGCTGATAGACGCGGTTGGAGATAGGGTTCGCTTGATCGGCGAGCAGGCAACAGAATGCAAATCCGCGGTCGAAGATCACCTGCGAAGCCGCTGCGGTAGCGGCGGCGGCGTATCCTCGGCCGCGGTGTTCGGGCGGCGTGTACACGGGGCCGATGGTACGCCCTCGGCCGGTTGATCGCCCGGAAGCGAGGAAACACACCGCTTCCCCATCGACCTCCCACACCCAGGTGTTGCCCATCTCCAGTTGGGCGACCGTGGGGGACTCCGGGTTCGGCGGGGGATCGTGTGGGATCGCTTCTGCGCTGAAGGCCGCTAGCCAAGGTCGCAAAAGGGGGCGATCCTCGGCGCTGGCGACCCGCAATGCGCCCGGGGTGGGTGGGGGCGGGATCAGCTGAGTGAGCACGTATACCGTGAGTTTTTGACAGAGTGCGACGTGTGCGCGCTTCGCCCATCGGGAAGCCATGGCGTCGGCCGGACCGGCCGGGCCGGAAACGCCGGTGATCGACTCCTGACCGACCAAGAAATCGGCGAGCGCCGATCCAGTGGCGGCACTGCATTCGGACAGCGTGAGGCGCCACGGTGGAGTTTGAACTGCGGCTCCCGCGATCGCTCCCTCTGGATGGTGAACCGTAAGAAAGCGCGCTCCGGGTGTCGGCGTCGCCTCCATCCGTCGGGCAAGGCCCAACGGAAAGTTGTTGATTGCCTCATTGTCCGAAAGGAACGCCTCCGCGGCGCTTAAGAAGTCCCGGGCGCTGGGATGTTCGATGATCTTCACGCGTTTACCAAGTCAGGGATTTCTTCAAAGACCACCTCATCCGCCTGTACTCGTGCGCGAAGCCACTTGGGGGATCCCGCCAGCAGGCGCAGGCTGAGCGGCTCAGCCACCAGGGTGTCCAGCGCGCGCAGCAGCGGCCGCGCACCAAACAAAGCATCCGGCTCATGCGATGCGATCTTTTCGACGACCGCTTCATCCCAGCTGAGCGTGACGTTGACCTCGGCCGCGCGATCGCGCAATCCATCCAATTGAATGCGTGCAATGGCGCACAGATCCGCGTGGCTTAGCGTGCGGA
>SYKL01000071.1 GCA_005797785.1 Pseudomonadota bacterium
CAACGCGTTTCCGCCGGTGGTGGTTTCGCCATTTCCGAAGGTGACGCCGATTTTTTGCCGAGTCTGGTTGATGAAAAATACCAGTGTGCCGGTACGGTTGGTGATACCGGTGATTTTTCGGAGCGCTTGCGACATCAGCCGGGCCTGGAGGCCCATGTGTGCATCGCCCATTTGACCCTCCAATTCCGCTTGTGGGACCAACGCCGCCACCGAGTCGATCACCAGGAGGTCCACCGAACCCGACCGTACCAGCGTTTCGGCAATTTCAAGTGCTTGTTCGCCGCTATCGGGTTGAGCCACCAGCAAGGCGTCGATGTCCACGCCGAGGGCTTTGGCGTAGACCACATCGAGCGCGTGTTCGGCGTCGATAAAAGCGGCGGTTCCACCTTGGCGCTGGACTTCGGCGATCGCGTGGAGGGTTAGGGTGGTCTTTCCGGAAGCTTCCGGGCCGAAAATTTCGACTACTCGCCCACGCGGCAGCCCACCGCATCCCAGCGCCAGATCCAACGCGATCGAGCCGCTGGAAATGGTTTCAACCTCTTGTACCGGACGTTCGCCGAGGCGCATTAGCGAGCCCTTGCCGTACCTCTTGTCGAGCGAATGGATGGCGGCCTCTAACGATTTTTGACGTTCATCTTGAGCTTGTACGTTCATGACTTCTCCTGGGCGTCGAAGGGTATCGACGCCGCCCTCAAAGCAAGCCGCGTGCCGGGGCCTTGGTACGGGAGAAAGTAGATTTTTGTGAAGGACTGTCGGACGGTGGCGACCAGGTGACGGACGTCCGTTGAATTAGTCAATCACTTGACTAATTGGGGTCGACGCAGTCGATCGATAGGGCATACGCCGCATATTGGTCTACGGTGCCTCCCTCCACGACCAGGTAGTAGTCCTGGCCGGCGATCACCTGGGTTTCCATCGCCCAATCGCCGTAAGCGGTGATCGCTTGGCTTTCGACGCAACTCGAGGGAAGGCAGCTACCATCCAGCAACAACAGCGTTTCACCGGCTGCGGGCGCGCTCGGGTGAGGATCGACGAATCCGTGCAAAAGGCCTGTCGCTTCCGGCACAAAATGAAAGACGATCTCGGGAGTGTCCAGGGCGCCATCGGTGCAGGCGTAGGTGGACATTTCCGAGGATTCGGCGGGGCCTACTTCCGTGTATTCCCCGCAAGATAGCTCGCGATCCTCGCAGAAGGTGGTTTGGGTATCGGCGGTATCGGAGATGTCCGAATCGCTCGAACTGTCGGTGGTGTCGCTGGTATCGTTGGTTTCCGAGCCCCCGCTGCATGCGACGGCCGTCAACCACAGGATGTATACGCGCATGGGGCCCCCTCGGGCCATGATAGCCGATCGACTGGCGGCGTTACATCGGGCCCAAGCGGAATCCGATCGCCTCGGCGAGATGCGCGTCTTCGAGCGCTTCAGACCCGTCGAGATCGGCGATCGTCCTCGCGACTCGCCACAATCGGGTCATTCCTCGCCCGGAGAGGTGCAGCTCGGTCATCGCAGCCTGCATCAATTCACGGGCGCCCGCCGATGAATGAAGAACTTCCTCCAAGGAGGCGTCCGTAAGCCGGCCATTTGGGCGAGTCTGGCCGCGTTGAAGCTGGCGCCCTCGGGCGGAGATCACACGCCTGCGAACGGTTTCGGAGGATTCCCCTGGAATGGCGCTGGTCAGGTTCTCTGCGGAAGGGGGGGCCAGCTCCAGATGAAGGTCGATGCGATCTTCGATGGGGCCGGATAGACGGCGTCGGTAGCGAAATACTTCACCGTCGCTGCATCGGCAGGCTTGGGAACCGCCGCGGCGACCGCAGGGGCACGGATTGGTGGCTAACACCAGGGTGATCGCCGCTGGCCAGCTCACCGACCCCTCGGCGCGCACGAGGCGAACCACCCCTTCTTCCAGTGGCGTACGCAACACTTCGAGGACGGACCTTGGAAACTCGCAGGCTTCGTCCAAGAACAATACTCCGTGATGGGCGAGGCTGACTTCACCGGGGCGAAGTCGGCGATCTCCCACCAGACCCGCGATGCTGATGGTGTGGTGCGGTGCACGAAAAGGGCGTTGGTGGAGGAGTTCTACTCCGGGTGAAAGCAGCCCGGCGGCGCCGTGAATTTGGGTCACCTCCAGGGACTCCTCAAAACTGAGCGGAGGTAGGATCGTGGGAAGTCTTTGAGATAGCATGGATTTCCCGCAGCCGGGGGGGCCGAGCAGCAGCAGATGGTGCGCGCCGGCGGCGGCGATCTCGAGCGCTCGCCGTCCGGAAGCTTGTCCGCGAACTTCGGCGAGATCTACTGAGAAACCTGCGGTCAGGTGGGGCTTTCGTGGGATTGCCGGAGGCGAGCTTCCGTCCACCAAAAAATCCAGGACTTCGCTGAGGTGGTCCGCCGCCAGCACCTGGGCGCCGGGCACGACTTCCGCCTGAGACGCAGAATCCTTTGGAAGGATGAGAGTTTTCCTCTTGGAGCGGGCGTGCAAGGCCAAGGTGGTGGCGCCGCGGATCGGTCGAAGCTCGCCTCCCAAACCAAGCTCCCCGACGCTGATGACGTTTTCCAGGGCGGACGCGGGGATTTGGCCGTCGGCCGCCAAGATCCCGAGGGCAACGGGGAGATCAAAGGCCGTACCTTCCTTTTTGACGTCGGCGGGTGCGAGATTGATCACGATTCGTTGGCGCGGAAACTCCTTTCCGATGGCGAGAATGGCGGATCGGACGCGTTCCGCGGCCTCTTGAACGGAGTGGGCGGCCAGGCCGACGAAAGTGATTTTTGGAAGCCGACGAATGAAATCGACCTCGATCAGTATGGGCACCGGTTCGATGCCGTTGAGGGTGGCGCTGTGAACGCGGATCGCCATGGGGACCTCCGCCGTGGCCCCATGGCAAGGCGAGGACCAGGGAGGTACGGCGTTGGTCCGTGGGGTGACGGTGGTCACCGACGAATCAGTAAATGAGGTTGACTAATTGGCAGGTGCGGAAAGGAACGCCAGCAATTGCTGGTTGACCTCTTCTGGAGCATCCACCTGCACAAAGTGCCCTGCGTTTTGGACGCGATGCAGGCGCCCGTGCGTGCATCGGGCGATCGACGCCTCCGCCAACTCCTCCCCGAGCACCGCGTCGTTGACCCCCCAGAGCAGCAAGGTGGGAACCTCGATGGACGCGGATTTTCCCTTTTCCGGAAACCTTGCGGCGGCCCGGTACCAATTCAACATGCCCCGCATGGCGTCGGGTTGTCGCCAGCGCTCCTTGTAAATTTCGAAGTCAGCTTCGGAGAACGCGTGGGCGTGGGCCATGCCTCTGAGGCGGGCGACCAAGCCGGAAAAATCCGAGCGCGAAAGCCACCATTCGGGGATTTTGGGTATCTGGAAGAATACCATGTAGCTGCTCTTCCGCTTTTGTTGGCGGGAGTTTCGGAGCGCTTTCGCGAACACGGAAGGGTGCGGGCAATTCAAGACCGCTAGGCGGTTGACCCGGTCGGGCCGCGATTCAGCCAAGTACCAACCGATTGCGCCTCCCCAGTCATGGGAAACGATGTCGGCCTTCGTCACATTCAAGGCGTCGAGCAGACCGACAAGGTCCTTTACCAATTCCGAGCGACGGTAAGCGGCGATTTCGCGC
>SYKL01000072.1 GCA_005797785.1 Pseudomonadota bacterium
GAGTGTGCAATCCAGCTTGACGATGCACCCGATCAATACCTTTGGCACCGAAGCCCAAAAGCAAAAGTACCTTCCCAAGCTCGCGACCGGCGAGTGGGTTGGTTGTTTCGGGCTCACCGAACCCGACTTCGGATCCGATCCCGGCGGCATGCGCTCCAGGGCTAAAAAGGTCGATGGCGGCTACCTGATCAGCGGCCAGAAGATGTGGATCACCAATTCGCCGATCGCGGATGTGTTTGTGGTGTGGGCCAAGGACGATGCCGGTGTGATCCGAGGGTTCATCCTCGACAAGGGGATGAAGGGGCTCACCGCCCCAAAGACGGAAGGAAAGTTCAGTCTGCGCGCCTCCGCCACCGGCGAAATCGTGATGGACGAGGTGTTCGTCCCCGATGAAAACTGGCTTCCTTCGGCAAAAGGACTGGCCGGTCCGTTCTCCTGCCTCAACCGCGCTCGGTACGGGATCGCCTGGGGTGCATTGGGTGCCGCGGAATACTGTTGGCATGCGGCGAGGAAATACACGCTGGAACGAAAGCAATTCGGGCGCCCGCTCGCGGCAAACCAATTGATTCAAAAGAAATTGGCCGATATGCAAACGGAAATCACCCTCGCTCTGCAGGGCTGCCTGCGCGTCGGCCGATTGATGGACGAAGGCCGGTTTGCGCCAGAGATGGTCAGCCTGATCAAGCGGAATTCTTGCGGCAAATCGTTGGAGATCGCGCGCATGGCGCGGGATATGCACGGCGGCAACGGGATCTCCGACGAATTCCACGTCATCCGCCATGTGATGAATCTCGAAGCGGTCAACACCTATGAAGGCACCCACGACATTCACGCGTTGATTTTGGGCCGTGCCCAGACGGGAATTCAGGCGTTCTCGGTGTGAATTCGCTAGGTCACCTCCGAATCCTGGATCTCACCCGGGTGCTGGCGGGGCCGTGGTGCACGCAATGGCTCGCGGACCTCGGCGCCGACGTGATCAAGATTGAACGGCCGGGAACGGGGGATGACACCCGATCTTGGGGGCCGCCGTGGTTGGATTTGGAGGATGGTCCGCGGGCGGCCTACTTCCAATGCGCCAACCGCAACAAGCGCAGTGTGGCGATCGATCTGTCGAAAGAGGAGGGGAGAGACCTCGTTCGTAAGATCGCCGCGACCTCGGATGTGGTGATCGACAATTTCCGCCGGGGCACGATGGAAAAGTGGGGGCTGGATCGGACATCGCTCGGAAATCCCCGACTAGTGACGTGTTCGATTGCGGGGTTTTCGAAGGATGGAGCCTGGGCGGATCGCCCGGGGTATGACCTGCTCATTCAAGGAATGGGCGGAGTTATGTCGATCACCGGCGATCCGGACGGCCCTCCTACCAAAACCGGAGTCGCGGTAGCCGATCTGATGACCGGGATGTACGCTTCGACGGCGATTCTGGCGGCACTCTCACACCGAGATCGCACGGGCGAAGGGCAGCACATCGATCTTTCGTTGTTCGATACACAGCTCGCATGGTTGGCCAACCAAGGGCAGAATGCGTTGGCGACAGGGAAGGCTCCCACCCGAAAAGGGAATGCGCACCCGAACATTGTGCCGTACCAGACGTTTCAGGCGACCGATGGCTGGTTCAATGTGGCTGTAGGGACGGATGCACAGTTTGCGGCGTTGGCGGGTATGTTAGGGCGGGTGGATTGGGTAGTGCAGCACCCCACCAACGCGGATCGCGTGAAGCACCGGGACGTATTGATTGCAGAGCTGTCGGAGCTCTTTGCTATGCAATCCCGAGAACATTGGCTGGAAGTGTTGTCGGCAGCTGACATTCCGTGTGCGCCGGTGCTCGATGTCGTTGAAGCATTGAACCATCCCGCAGCGAATGCGGTGCACGTTCAGGCGGATGGAACGCGGACGTTGGCGAATCCGGTTCAGTTTGAGAAGACGCCGGTTCGGTACGATCGTCCGCCGCCGGCGTTGGGGCAGCACACCGATGAGGTCCTGCTGACTGTCGGGATCACCTCGGAGCAATTGGCGGAACTGCGGTCGGGTAGGGTGATTCCGTGAGTGCGGAAGCCACTGGAACTCTTTGCGGCGCCGTCGGGCGCGGCCATGGTTGCCGTGTTGGTGAGCATCGCGAGTGGCCCACGCCGGCAGAGGTTCACCGCCGGTAATCTTGTACAATGCCGTGATGGGTGGGTCGAGGCGGACTTCTCTCGGTCGTGTTTAACACCGATTAACCGTGGCACCGAGGGGCAGACGAGTAGATGGCGTGCGGAGGTCGCATGCGGTTTGCTGTCGTCGTTTGGTGGATTGGATTGTCGGGATGTACCACGCCCGGAATGCTCGAACCGGTGGAACCCTTGGGCGCTGGTGGTCGGCAGGTGTCCGCAGAGGTTGGCGCTCATTATTCCCCGGAAATCGATACGTCCGATGTGGTCGTATCGACCAACGTTACCGGTCGATTTGGCCTGTCCCCGCGGGTCGACATGAGTGTGCGCGGTGGCACCCAAGGCGCGCGCTGGACGACCAAAGTGCTCTTGACCCCGCCGGAGTCGGGCGGAACCCGAGTGGCGATCGCCCCTGGCCTCGGAGGCGCCGTGGCCGCGCTGCCCGGACTCACGACCACGACGGCTGGAGTCGTGGACTTTCGCCTGCCGGTGTTGATCGGGGTCCCGCTGAAGGACCATGAATTGGTGGTGTCCGTTTACGGCCGAGACACGTTGTATTTTGCAGGTCTGTCTCTTTTGTGGGGCGATATGGCGAGCGCCTGGTCGAACCAGGTCTCCGCGGGCACCTCGTTGGGGCTCCGCATCCACGCCTCCCCACGCTTCGAAGTTTTCCCGGAGTTGCAGGTGGAACAACCGATCTGGCGCTCCACGAGCTTCGACAGCGACCGCGAAGGCGATTTGGGAAACGAGTGGCCGACGGTCAACCTGCAGGTGGGGCTGATGTGGCGACTGGGGAAGGGTGACGAACCGTCTTGACTCTGTCTGTGCCGGGCTCGCTGCACCCGCCCATGGGGTACGGTGATAGTACAGGCACTTTACTATCGCGTGAGGTGCATGAAGGGCGGCGCGTAGCGCCGGTGCGAAGCACCGAGGGCGACGGCCCGAGCCCGGAATGGACCGACGGCGGAACGCCGGCACGCCCCGTGAATCGATCTGCAACCGCGTCGGTGGCCGCCCTGGCCTACGATAAAATCAACCGTGCACCAATCGAATGGGGGCTGCATTGTGGAGCTGTTCCGTGGTTCCCGAGCCTTACGTTACGCTGCCGTCGGGGGCGCGGTTGGTCACGGCATGGCTGGTGTTGCAGAGTGGGACCCGGTTAGCGATTTCCGCGGCGGGCGTGCGCCTCGGTCGGCACCCCGAAAACGACATCTTCGTTTCGCGCGAGGAAGTCAGCCGGTACCACGGAATTTTTCGGGCGACGGAAACGGGCTTTGAGTATGTGCCGCTGGGGCGCGGGGCCACGAAAATCAATGGGCAGGTGATCCGCGGCCCCACCGAAATCGGCGATGGGGATCGGGTGGAGGTGCCCGGCTGCGATCTGCGGGTCGAGGTGGAAGCGGAAGAAAAGCCCGCCCGCATCCCTTGGGTACTCCATTATCGGGGGGCCATGCACGGTCTGTCGCGGTTTCCGTTTCATGTGGGTGGAGGACCCGCGGACCACTTGATTTTGGAGGGCTGGCCGCCGGCAGCGGTTCAGCTGCATCCCGGTCCGAACGGACTAAAGGCGCAGATCGCCGGGTTGACGGTCAATGGCGAGCCGATGGAAGCCGGGACCCTCGAGCTCGAAGAATGGGACGAACTCCAGTATGGCGGCCAAGTGTTGGTGTTGCGCCGATCGGATCCGGGGGCGGCGGAGCCCACCAAAGCGGCACTTTCGTCGGGGCCCGTCCTCGCGGCGCGCATTCGGTTTCGTTCACGGGGAGGGGAGGTGGCGTTGGAGCTGCCCGATCGGGAGGCGGTGGTCGAGCTGTTGAACTACCGGGCGGACCTGATCGCCGCATTGTTAAGGCCTGGAGCCCCGTATGGGCCAGGGGATTATGTTCCGGATGAAGCGCTCGCGGCGAAGATTTGGGGCCCCGCCTCCGGAAAAGGGCGGACCGATCTGAACTCACTAATCCATCGGGTGCGAGCCGATTTCAATGCGGCGGGGATCGCGGGACACACGATCCTGCAGCGAGAGCCAGGGGGAGGGGGCACGCGGATTTTGCTCGCAGAAGGGGCGAAGATCCACATTGAGTGACGTTAGCGGTCCAAACGCTGAAGCTTTTTCTTTACGGCGGCCGCGGGTTCGGCGCCACCAACCGCCTCAAAATGGGGAATGGCTTGGCTCCACGCATAACGCGCGTCGTCGGGGCGACCGGCTTCGAAGGCGCGATCACCGGCGTAGTCCAGGGTGAGTCCGGCGTCGCGGCTCTTGCGCACCGAGGAAAACAGGTCCAATTCGCGACGAGCGAGCGCCCATTCGCTCCAGTCTTCCAGGCCAGCGGCGACGGCGAGGCGGGTGATCCATGCCCACGGAATGCGGCCTTGGCGGTTCAGGCCGCGGAGGACGGTGCCAGCAGTGGTCGCCCGTCGACGGGCTTCTTCGAGGTCGCCGAGGCCGAGTAGCGCGATGTTGGCGAGTTGCTGGTCGAGGTCAGCGACGGCCTCCAGCGCCCCACCCCGCTCCGCCAACGATCGAGCCGCAAAAGACTCCGCTACGGCAGCCTCGTGGTCATGTCGCAGGTACGCCAAAGTGCCACGGATGTCGTGGTAAACACTTCGGACAATTCCCCCCTCTGAAGCGTCCGGGGTCGCACGGGCGAGCAAGCGTTCCAGATCGTGCACTGGAACCAAATAGGGGCAGGGATCGGTCAATGTTCCGATCACAAACAACGCTGTAAACACCATGTTCTGGCCAAGCGCCGACGCAAAGGCCCGGTCGCTTGCTACCCGGGCGTCGGTCCAACGCGCCTCCCGCCAAAGACAGCGAGCGCGTAGATCCTCGCTGATCACTCGGGTTCGGTGGTGCAGATCGGGAACGGTAAGCAGGCGATCGACAATTTCCAAGGCGCGGTCGGGGCGTTCGTGGACATTCAACCATTGGGAGGCCACTGCCAATTGGATGCTGCAATGGAGTGCGGAGGGCACGTCTACGACCTCGCACAGCTCCAGCGCGCGGAGGTTTGCCCGCTCGGACGCCAGGGGGTCCGGCCCGGTCCGGTTGCGGCCCGCTGCCTGAAGCCATTCCACGTGTTCGACGCTCTGTTCGCCAATCCCGAGAGCCGCCAAAATGGACGCCCACCGTTCGTGGAGATGGTGCGCCCGAAGATTGTCGGTCCTCAACAGGGCTGTTCGGTGCGCCTGTTTGACCGCGGGCAGGGCTTTTGTCGGCTGTTTGGCCTCCATCCAAAGGCGCCCCAAGCGATCCGGCCCTCCTTTCGTCGCTTCCACAGCACGTGCAGCCGCCGCGCACATCACCAGATAGTCATCTTGGTTTACTATCTCACTGAGGGTCTCTCGGATCATCGCGTGAGAAAACGAGAAGCCGCGCTGCGCGTGGCTGCGGCGCGCCAACCGGAGGTTCAACAGATCTTCGATCGCATCGTCGGCGACCGAAACGCCGTACTCCCGGCAAGCGACCTCCCATTCCTCCCACGTGACTTCTTGGCCTAGGATCGCCGCCAACGCGACAGCCGCGCGCACGTCCGCGGTCCATCGCATGGCCAACGACGCCGCCCGGTGCGCCCAAGCATCCCGCAGCGAGCGCGGAAACTCAGGCTCAACGCCGGGCCGCAGCCGGTACCCTTGCGCCCCGTGCACCAGCACGCCTTGTTGGACCCAATCGCTGACCAACTGGATCGCATACCGGGGGTTGCCGGCCGCGCGTTCGCCGACCTCCGCTGCGAGGCTTGCCTCCAGTCCCAGCAGATCGCGGATGAGTTCGCGTTGCTCGGCCTCATTTAGAGGAGCAACGTCGAGGTGGGTCCATCGGGAACCCGCCACCTCTTGCAACACTCGAAATTCGTGTTCGATCGTCGGCGCCACCGCCAAGGTTTCGTCTTGAACCGTCAACACCACCAGCGCGGGCAGGGCGTCTGTCATCGCTAAATAGTGTGCAAAGCCGATCAGATCGGAACCCCAGTGCACATCCTCCAGCACGAACACCAACGGCCGGGCAGGGTGCAGTGCCCTCAACGCCCGCACGGCGCGCGCATACCGCTCGGTCGCGGCCCCCTCGAACTGGATCTTCGGACTTGTCAGCTGAACCAGCGGGTCGAGGTCCCCGCGCTCCAAGTGGGGCAAAGCGTCGGCGAGCCATTGCCGGCGCTCTACTTCGGATCCGCCGTCCAACCGAAAAAACCGCTCCAACATCGGCCCTAGGCCATCTCCATGACCGGCATCCGGCGTGTGGGCGCCCCTCAACGCCAACGCCACCCCGCGCTCCATCGCCGCGCGTGCGACCCAGTCCACCAAGCGCGTTTTTCCGACCCCGGCGGGACCCTGGACAGCGACAAACCGGAGGTTGCCGTCCCGGATCACGTGGCCTAAACTCTCCCAGAGCGTCTGTTTTGCACGGGTGCAACCGACCAGCCGCGTGCGCCGTAGACCATACAAACCCAGGCCCGCGTGGGAAAGGGTCGGCGCCGGCCGAAATTCTCCGATCGGCACCTCACCCAACGGAGGGTCCACCACCGGCATCGGTCGCGCGGATGGCCAGCGGGACGGACGCGGCGCCAACGAAAACGTCCGGAACCGGGTGATCCGATCTTCGGTCGGCAAACGCGGCGATTGGGTGGGGATCCAGGGCAAGGTCGGTGCAACCGTCGCGCGGTCCGTGCGCACCAAATGCACCCGCATTTTGGTGTCCGGAAATCGGAAACTGCGCAGCGCATGCGCCGCATGGGCCGCCGTCGGAAACCGCGATTTGGGGTCTTGGTGGACCATTCGCGCGATCCATTCGTCAAAACCAGGCGGAAAATAGTCGCTCGGAGAAGGGGCTTGGGCCGATCCCCACGCCAACCGCAGTGCCGTGATCCCCAAGGCGTACAGATCGGTGGCCGGCCCAAAGTCCCGTTCGCGGCCTTCCCGTTGTTCGGGTGCCAAATATTCAGGCGTTCCCACAATGGCGGCGTTGGGATCCGTTGGACCTTCCATCCAGTGGACGATCCCAAAATCCGCCAGTTTGATCACGGGGTTGTCGCCCAGGCGACCGCTGGTCAACAAGTTGGAGGGCTTCAAATCCCGGTGAATGATCCCCGCCGCATGCGCATACGCCAACCCCGCCAGCACTTCCAACAGCAGATGTTGGAGGTCGGCCCAGCTCATGCGCCCCGCCCACCGGCCGACGGTTCCGTCGAGAAGTTCCATCGCAACATACGGAGAACCCGCCAACAGCCGACCCTCGCTTCGATCGGCGGTTGCAGCAGGGATCACGCCCTGATCGAGAACCGTCGCGACGTTGGGGTGATGGAGAGATGCAATCGCTCGTACTTCGCTTGCAAAAGACGTTCGCGCTTCGCGGGTGTTGGCGTGTTGCGGGTGGACGACCTTCACACACACCGGCAATCCGGTCGCGGTGTGGATGGCGCGCCACACTTCCCCCATGCCCCCTTTGGAAAAGGGCTGAAGGAGCTCAAAAGCGCCTAGGGGCAGGCTGCCGTTCATGGACACAGTGTAACGAACTCGACGGGACGGGATCAACTCGTTGCTACCGCAGCGGTCAGGAGTTCAGCCGACGCACCTCCCCGAGCGGGTGATAGTGGTAGTGACCCGCATCCACCACGATCATTTCCGCACGTTCAAGGGTCGCGGTGCCGTCGCGGTCCGCAAATTCCGCCGTTCCGCGCCACAGCGTGCTCTTGTCGTACATGGAAAACGAATCACGGTCGTCGAGAAAACCGAACGATACTCGGAATCCGGTGCCCGTCGACTCCACGGGGCCGAGGAACAGGGTGTGGGATCCATACGGCTCCCGGGGGCCGAGCTCCGCCTGAATCGCGGCCATCAATGCGGCTCGGATCGCGTTCACCCATGCCGTAGGGGTGCCGATCAAATGAACGAGGGAGGTGCTACCGGCATACGCCGCCTCGGCGGCCTCCAACAGCTCCCTGGGGACGGCGATCGGTGCCCGGCGGATGGCGGCCTCACCGATCGCCTCAGCGTCATGAACGGCGGTCACGTACCGAGCACCGCAGAGATCGCAACTCGCCTGGTCGGTGGCGAATTGGCTAAGTTCCTCCCACGTGCGCGGGCAGACCACCTGGCGCTGGATCATACGGGCAGCTCGCTCACATACACCATCAAATACCGATCCTTCGCCAACCGTACCACCGCCGAATCCTGCAGCACGCCGGTGCCGTCCGTGGCCAGATCCGTCGCTTCCAGCGCCACATCGGACGCCGTCCAAGCTTGCATATCGGTCGTCGTGAACGATCGAATGTTACCGTCCTGCCCGTTGAACGCGAACAACCGCAGCGAACCGCCGTCCACCACGTTATTCGTTGCATAGTAACCATTGGTCGGCAATTGCAGGATCGGCGGATCCGCAAGCGTGAACGTCAACCCGTCTGCGGACACCGCATGAAGTTGCCCTTGAATCTCCTCTTGGCCAGCGTACATATGCCATTGTCCGGCGAAGAACACGGTCGTCGAATCCGCGGCATCGTGGCCGTTCACGCCGGCCTGGCAGGCAAAAAAGGACGACCAGAGTAGGATGCGGGGGAGGGTGTTCATGCGGCAGGTATGCCACAGGGCCTGGCGAAAGTCACGGGGCCGAGTTCGGAGCACCGACCACCTCCGTGAATCGATCTGTCATCGCCAGCCGCGCGCCGTTTCGGTACGTTCAACGAAGCGGAGGGTCGCATGCACCGAGTCTGGTGGACGCTGGCAGTGTGGGGCTGTGCGGATCTTCCGGACCTAAGCACCGGCTCCGACGTGGACGGCGACGGCTGGACCAACGAGGAAGAGATCGCTTCGCAAACCCCGATCACCAACCGGTACATTCATCCGTACGAGCACGGGGATTATCTGCTCGGGGATGCGCCGTTTCCAGTGCAAGATACTGGAATGTTCGCCGTGGGGGATGTCGTCGACAACTTCACCCTCACCGACTCCTACGGCCAAGCGGTGGACCTGTACGCCTTTAAGGGGAGATGGATCTTCCTCACGTTCGCGGCCATGTGGGAATCCCCGATGGTGGATGTCATCGACGACCTTCCCGACACTCAGGCGGCGCATGTCGACGACCTGACCGTGATCAGCGTCGTGGTCGAGGATGTGATGGGAGACCCACCGGACGACGAGGATCTCGACGCCTGGAAGGAGTTCTTCGCGCTGGACGGGATCCCGGTGCTCTCCGATCCGGACAAGGAGATCGTCCACCGGTTTGGCCCTGCGGGGACCTACCCGGTGTTCGTGTTGATCGCGCCGGACATGACGTTGGATTCGTCCCCGATGCCGTGGGAGTTGGAAGACGCGCTCCCCTAGTCTTCAATTCGCTGGCGTGATCCCTGGTTGTCCCGGCCGGCCGCCGAGTCCGTCGCTGTCGAACAGGCGTTCGCCACGACCTCCCCTACCGGCTTTTCCCGCCTTGCCGCCGCTCCCGGATCGCCGGCTGACAACCAGCGTGTGCGCATAGGGAAGGAAGCTTTCGTCGAGATCCTCTTCGTAGATCACCCGGCCGCCGTTCCCCCCGTTGCCGCCATCGCCGCCGTCGCCCGCGTCCCGGATCGAGTCCCGCTGGGCGTCGGCGCCGTCTCCGCCATCGCCACCGTCCCCGCCGTAGGCATCGATCCGCAGGTTCGTCGCTTTTGGATCGTACGCATAGGTGCTCATCTGCGCCCCCGCGGTCACCTGAACAACCGCCAGATCCAAGCCGTAAGGCGTGCGCTGCATCTCCGCGTGGACCTTGAGCGACAGATCGTCGCCGTCTTCGCCATCTTCGCCCGGGCGACCATCATCGCCCAACAGCTCGGTTATCCCGTCGGATCCATCCCAACCGTCGCGGCCGCGCCAACTCTTCAGGATCGGGCAATCCCAACGGATCGGAAGCCGCAGCGACGACTTCAATTGCGCATGATGGATTGGCAGCACATCCAGGTGAGCGGCGTCCAGGCTCCACAGCGCCATCGGGTCTTCGGGAAGCGTCCAAATCCCCATGTTGAACGAACCCACCTGCGGCGTGACTTGAAAGTCGCTCCAGGAGATGTCGTCAAAAATCCCCACTTCCAGCTGTTCGCCCGCGGTCGTGTGGGCCACCACCTTAAGGTTGACCGACTCCCCGGCGCAGACTCCCTGTGGTTTGTCGAAGGTGGCAACCACCGAGCGTACCGGCACCTGGGCGAGCGAACCACCGCAAGCCAGCAGAAACCCCACCCCCACACCTGCGGCACCGTGGGCCAACCGCATCACCACCTCGCACGTCGGTTTAGCGTTGATCGGCGAGCGCGGCAGGTTGCAATTCGTTGCAGGGCCGCCAGCTCTTCCGCGGGGATCCCAAAGTGCGTGCTAACATGGCTGCGGAGGCGGAAGGATGCGCTGGCTGTGGCTGACCCTCGCGATGGGATGTAAACCGGCGAGCCTCGCCTGCGATACTTGTGACTCAGAGCCCGGGCTCGACTCGGTGGACTCGCCGGTCGACAGTCCGATCGACACCGAGGACTCTCCGGAAACCGGCGATACGACCGAAACCGCCGACACGGAGGACACCACGGAAACGGCCGACACCTCGGACGACACGGCCGAGACCGACGACACGGGCACGGTCGAATTCGCCATCACCTACAAATGGTGGTGGAACGATCGGATCGACATCGAAATCGTGGGCTCGGACGCAACCGGATTTCGGTTTGGGATCGCTGAGACCGGCCCCGACAACGAATACCCCAATGGCTACGATCTCAACAACAGCGGTTCGATCTCCAGCGGGGAGGGGGCCGGCAGCGCGCTCATGGGTTGGTATGGCGAAGACTGCTTGAACGGCACCGCCAGCTACGACTACTGCCATGCGTTTGATTCGCTCAACGTCAGCCTGGATGTAGTGGAAACCCTCGGCGAAGTCGAGGAGGGAGCGACCACCCTGTTCGACGAGAACCTCGCTGAGTGGAACACCGGCGACAATCCGCCCCGCCCGAACGGGGTGGACGAAGGGGATCCACGGTTGACGTACTTCCTCGAGCTCGAATTCGATGACAACAGCACCGAATGCTACGTCTGGGGCGAAGATCCGAGCTATTATGCGAGTTTCCGTTGTTCTGTGATCGATCTGTGAGGCACCCCATGCGCCTGTTCGCCATCGTTCTTCTCGCCGCTTGCAATGGATCGGCCTCGGACATCGTCGCCGACACCGAGGAGACGGGGGACACCCAAGAGACCGGTGACACGCAGGAAACGGGGGACACCAGCGACACCGAGGATACGGCGGAAACCGACGATACCGGAGATACTTCGGACACCGAGGACACCGATATCGGCGAATTGGGACCGATGCCGAACGTGATCCCCGCGCCGATGGCGCTTCAGCAGACCGGTGGTTTCTTCGTGATCGAAGCCAACACCGACATCATCGCCACCGGAAATGCGGCGACGGTGGGCGATGTGTTTGCGGACGTGTTGCGGACCTCCACCGGATTTCCATTGAACATCGAAAGCAGCGGCGACGGCATCCATCTGGCGATCGATTCCGGCGCCGATGTGGGCGCCGAAGGCTATGTTCTCGAGGTCGACGACGACGGAGTGTGGATCACCGGCCGCGACAAAGCGGGGCTGTTCTACGGCACGCAGACGTTCTTGCAGTTGTTGCCGCCAGAAGCGCTGTCGAGCGTGGAAGAGGAGGTCGAGTGGCGGGTGTGGTCGGTTCACATCGAAGATGAGCCGCGGTTTTCGTGGCGCGGCATGATGCTCGACGTGGCGCGGCA
>SYKL01000073.1 GCA_005797785.1 Pseudomonadota bacterium
CGGACCTTGGTGCCGGCGGGGTACCCTCGGACCGCCAGCAAGATCGAAGCGCTCGGTTTTGAACCGGTGGTCCTGCCCATGTCTGAGTTTCAGAAGGCGGATGGTGCGCTCACTTGCTTGTCTTTGCTGTGGTAGAACAACGATAGTGCCAAGCCGCCGAGTGCCAAGGCCGTAGAGCCGAGCGGAGACAGTGGGATGGCAAACATCGCGGCAAAATGGGCGAACATCGACGGCCATACGGATCGGGAATGCAGCGCGAGCCAGGCGAGCAGCGAGGAAACGAGCAGCCCCGCGATGGGTTGGGTTGGAAATAAGACGAGGGTGGAAGAGACAATTCCAACGATCGGCCCCGCCCTGGTGAGGACCCAACCTCGAAAGAACAGTTCCTGCGCCAACACACCGACAAGCGCCGCGACTCCAAGTTGAGGGGCGGTAGCGTTGAACAGGCGTAAGGAAGCGTCAAATGTCCACAGAGGCGGTGTGGCCAACAAGTGGTGTAGGGCCGGGATCACTAGAAGGGTGGGGAGCCAAGTGGAGATTGTGGGAGACCGCCAACTGAGAGCCTTCGGAATGTCACTGGTTTGAGCGGACATTCCGAACGCAGCAATGAGAAAAAACATCGCTGCTGCCCACTGCGCCGAGGCGGTGGAGAGCCCACTTGCGAAAACGGAATTTCCGGCGGCCGACCAAAGCGCTGGCCCGGCAACCGGCATCCACCAGATGGCCATCCCGACCGCGGTGGCCCCGACCAATACACGCAGCCGTTCGGGAAAATACGAGGAAGATTCTTGAAATCCGCCGATGTCGCGACTGGTGAGAGCGAGCAGGACGGCGGCCGTGGTTCCAGTCGACAGGACGGATAGAATAACGGGCGTCCATCCTTCCCAAAGCCCGCCAGCAGCCAAAAGAGCGCCGCCCAGAGGAAGCAACGCACCCAGCGTAGGATCAATGCCCCCCAACATCCAGGCGATAACTCCCGAAACCGTCAGCAAGGCGGGCAATACGCGAATGGCAACGGCAGAACCACCGATGAGGTCATTTGACGTTCGAACGAGGAACATTCCCAGTGCCACCGTGCACGCCGGCACGAACGGTAGGGCGAGCAGCCATGGTCCGGGGCTTTGGCGGCCGAGAACCATCGATAGCAGTGCAGCCACGGTCGCAGCCATCGCGCCCAAACCGGCCCAGGCAAGCCACTTTCCAGCAACGAGCTCGCCATGGGAGATGGCCGCAGCGAGCAACGTCTCCAAAGTGCGCCGCGAACGCTCGCCGGGCAGGGATTCGGCCACCGCGCCGCTCAGCACGGAGGATGCGATCAGGGCCAGGAGCAGGGATCTTTTGGGCAGTTGAGCTTCTTTGCCGACATCGATGACTTGGACGGGTGCCGGCGCGTCTTTGTCGAGGAGGGTGCGCACTTCATCCGGAATCCAACGCGCATGCAGCACCAAAACACCATTTTCATTGTGAGTGAAATGGATGTGAGATGTGGTGGAATTCGTGATTTCAGTGTTGGGCAACTCCTGTATCGCCGCCGGGATGTCGCCCGACAGCCTGACTTTGGGCTTGGGGAAATCAAACAGAGAGTCGGTGGAGACGGTCGCCGCAGGAATCAGCAGTCCCACCAGGATTAGTGGCAGAAAGATACCCTTTCTTCCTGCGGTTTCCATGGCCAGATCGCGTCGAGCGACGGCAACGACTCGCGTTGGTCGGAGCCTCATCGGCCATTCACTCGTTGAAATTGGAAAATGGATCCGAGCGCGAACAGCGCTGCCAGGATCAAGGGCAGCCACGGTTCCGACGCTTGCCCGAGGGAAGCCACTGGAAGAATAGGAGCGAGCCCAGGAATGAGTCGCCCTGCGAGGTAAAGTGCAAAATCAGCGGACAAAGCTCCGGCCAGCCGAGCGCTAAAGCCGGATTTGGCACCGGAGGATCCGATGGCGGCCAGCCCGATAGCACATGAGGTCAGGCTCGCGGCAGCGCCATGGCCCATTTGCGCGTAGAGGTCGGGAACGCTGATCAGGGCATCTAATAGAAATAAAGCCGGGATTTGGCAACCGCAGAGTACCAGGGATGCAGCGATCCAGCGAGATGCAGCGATGGCGAATCTTGGCACGGGTAGCAGGAATTCGGCCGCCAATGTTCCGTCGTCTCGGTCGCGCGCAATCATGCCGGCGCCGATCACGACGCCGTATAGAGCATAAATCGCGCTGACCAGGCGACTGATCAATCGTCCCGCACCAGGCAAATCTTGGGGTCGGTGTTCACGTAAGACGGGTTCGATCTGCCAACTTTCGGGGTGCTTCGATCGCAGATAGCTCTCGACCAGGAGGAGCTCTGGCGGTAGGCCAAGGGTATAGACTTTGCTCCCATCAAAGCCAGCTTTTGCCTCCTTGTTGAACACCGCACCGGCCGGATCCGAGGTGGGCTCGAGAGTGATCTGGTGGGTTGCAAGCAGTTGGCCGAGTGCGTCGTCCGTCCAGCTGGTTGGAACGGCGACTTGGTCGTCGGGCACCGTTATCGCCACGACGCCCAGGGTGACGACTTCGGTTCCTGTCGTTAGCGCCACTGGAAATATCAGGCTGCGAATTACCAATCCTTCGCGCAAGAGTCGACGAATCGACGCCAGTGTCAGCAACGCAATGGCCGAAGGGAGAGGTCTCACGCCTTTGGTCCATCGACGAGTGAAAGAAACGCTTCATCCAGTCCTGTCGCGTTGGCTAGGGTGAGGAGCTCGTCGACTCGGCCTTCCGCCACCATCTTGCCCCCAGCGACGAGTCCCAGTCGGTGGGCGACCTTTTCAACCTCACTCATGATGTGGGAGGAGATAATCACCGTTTTGCCAAGTCTGGCTTGTTCGGAGACAAACCCGAGTACGTCGCGACGACCAGCGACGTCCAGTCCGTCGGTGGGCTCGTCGAGCAGAAGAACAGGAGGATCGTGAATCAGCGCCCTGGCCAGGACCACCCGTCGTTTCATGCCGGTCGAGAGACTTCCGCAAGGCGTATTGGCGTACGGCGTCGCCCCCAACTGTTCCAACATTTCGTCGGTGCGTTGTTCTGGTCTTGGTACTCCTTGTACCGCCGCGAAGAGGAGAATCGCCTCCCGTGGCGTAAGGCGTTCAGGCAGGCCCGCTTCTGCTGGAACCCAGCCGAGTCGTTCGCGCACGCCAATCGGGTCCCGGCGTCGGTCGATCCCTGCGATGAGAACCTGGCCTTCGTCGGGTTCCATGAGCGTGGCCAGGATTCGAAGCGTCGTCGTCTTGCCCGCGCCATTCGGCCCCAACAAGCCGTATACTTCTCCAGGTTCAACCCGAAAAGAAAGCTGATCGACGGCGAGCAACGTCGTCCGACCCGAAGTGTGAAACCGTTTCACGAGCCCAGACACGGTGATCAAATGGAGGGACGTCCTGTTTCTCGAAGGCCGGAATCGATCCCTCGGCCGCTGGTGTGGCGGTGTTTGAAAGATTACCTGGAGCGGGCTTTGGAGGCTGCATGAACCTGGCGCGCAATGTGATTCAGTCGGGCGCTGGGGCCTTTCTCGCAGGCAGTTTCGTGGGATTTGGGGAGGCCGCCTATCTCGCCTCGTCGGCGCCCGATCAATGGGCGTTGGTTTACGCCTGGGTGTTGTACGGGTTGGTTGGGCTCGGCCTAGGCGCGGCGGTGGGAGTCGTCCTTTCGTTGGTTCAACGCTGGATTGCGGTGACTGACTCGCGTGCATTTGGCCTCGGTGCGGTGGGCGCTGCGGCACCGATGGCGTTCGTGATCTTAAGATATCTCGCCAATAAGGTCGTTTATTTGGAGCGTGGAGTTCCGATTACCGGAACCCTGGCGATCGTTGCGGTGATCCTTGCCAGTTCCGTAGCTTTTTTGGTGGTTTTCCCGGTGCTTTTGCGAGGACCCCTCGCGTTTCTGTTGCGCGGTCCGGGCGTGTTTGGAGCATGGTTTCTGGTGGGGATGTCGCTCTTGGGCGTCGGCTTTGGGGCAAAACCGCAGAACCCTCGCTCAGTTTGGGGGATGAGTCCCGCAGGCGAACCCTCGCCGGACTCCTTCAACTTGATCTTCATCATGGTGGACACCCTGCGGGCTGATGCAATTGGAACCTATGGTTTCAAGGAGGTTCGCACCCCGAATCTGGATCGCTTTGCGACGGAAAGCATCGTGTTTGAACAGGCGTCGGCAAATGCCAGTTGGACGCGCGCATCCGGCGCGTCGATTTTCAGCGCCCAACTGCCAAGTGGACATACCGCAGCATTGAAGTCTTCCACACTTCCCTCTGGGGTGGTGACCTGGCCCGAGGTGCTCCAAAAGGACGGTGTGGTGAATGCGGCGCTGATCAACAACATCAATCTTACCTCCACTTTTGGGTTTAACCAAGGATTTGACTCCTTTGTCTACGAATCGCCGGAGTATCCCTTCGGTGGCACCGAGTCGGTTTTTGCGCTGAGCCTCTACAAGGTATTAGTCAAGGTAGTTGACCGTTTGAACGGCGAATCGAAAGAGGTGTACTCGTATTATCAGCCAGCGGATGTCGTTCTGGAGGATGCTGTATCGTTCATGAAGGTACAGAAAGGGCGCTGGTCCATTTTTGTGCATTTGATGGAGCCCCATGATCCGTACTTCGAACATCCCTCCCTAAACGGGGGGAGCGAGGACTACAGCGGTGTGGGCGTTGGAAGGGCCGAACTGGAGAAGCCCGATCCTTCTCAGAAGGAACATCTGCAGGGGCTGTACCGCGGAGAAGTGGAGTTCCTGGATGTAAAACTCGGGACCTTTCTGGAAGATCTGCGGGCTTCGGGCGAATATGATCGCACCATGATTGTGATAACGGCGGATCATGGCGAAGAATTTATGGAGCATGGCGGTTTTTGGCATGGCACTTCCTTGTACGAGGAACAACTTCGGGTACCGCTGATGATCAAGCTTCCGAAGGGGAAATTGGCGGGTACCCGAGTTCCGTGGCCGGTGCACTCGCTGGACCTCGGGCCGACGATCGTGGCGCAGTATGGGCTCGCCCCCGATCCCAGCTGGCTTGGCCACGATCTCGTGAAGGATACCGAAGCTTGGCTCGAAAGAACCCAGCTCGCACCTGTTCCGGATGAACACGGGGTGGTGGAAGTTCCGGTGGTGGATCCTTGCTCGTTCACGTGGACAGAGTCGCGCATTGTGATTGCGGAGCAGGACTTTGAGGGAAATGCGCTCGCTTCGATACGCAAGGATGGCCTGAAATTCATTCGCGCAAACAAGGGCAATCCGCGAGGGCTGCCGGAGGCGTCGTTGTTTCGTCTGACGGAAGATCCGGTGGAAGCAACGAATCTCGCGTCCGGGAGCGCCCCCATCTGTGGAGCCAACCCGCAAGTGGTCAAAGAGCGTTTGCAGGAGGACCTGGATCTCGCGATCTCCGTTGCGAAAGCTCGCGGGGTATCTGGTGAAAAGGTGAAGATCGGCGACACCGAGTGTGCACGCATGAAATCGCTGGGCTACCTCGATGATGACGCCCCGTGCGAGGAATGACAGGTTCAAAAGTATTGATGGTGGGGTGGGACGGTGCGACGCTCGATGTTGTCGAGCCACTGATCGCAGCCGGACGACTTCCGACGATGGAGCGCTTGTTTCGCGACGGCGTGGTCGCTCCGCTCAACAGCACTCAGCCGCCGATGACCCTGCCGGCGTGGAGTTCGTTTCTGACGGGGGCAAATCCTGGGAAACATGGGATTTTTGACTTTGTGCACCGAAGAGTAGGAAGCTACGACCTGGAGTTCACCAATTCGACTTTTCGTGGTGTTCCAACGATCTTTCGTTGGCTGTCGGATCGCGGCGCTCGAGTCGCTTCGGTTGCGGTTCCGACCACTTGGCCACCAGAGCAACTCAACGGTGTGCAAATCAGCGGCTTTGATAGTCCCATTGCAACGGGTATCGATGGGACCTTTGTAACCCCAAAGGGCGTTTACGAGGAGGTGGTGCGGCGATTTGGGGGGATGAAATTCGCTGATTTTCAAGAACTGGAGATCGGAGAGGGTTGGCATGCGCGGGCGCTCGCCGCCATGCGCGCCGAAATCCAGCGTAAAACGGCGATCACCGAATGGCTCCTTGGGCAAGAGCGCTGGGATGCGTTCATGCTGCTGTTTGGCGAGACGGACACCGTTTCCCACCACTTTTGGAGGTTTCATGACGTCAAAAGCCCGCGCCATCCTAAGAATTGCTCCTCGGAGCTCCGCGATGCGCTTTCGGACATCTACGTTCGCTGCGATGCCGCGTTGGGGCGTCTGATCGACGCGGCAAAACCCGATCTGGTGTGCATTGCTTCGGACCATGGTTTTGGTGGTGCCGGCGACCGCGGCCTCCATTTGAACCGATTTTTGGCGGAGAAAGGCTGGCTTCGTTTCCATGGAACCGGTCGGCGCGATCGTTGGCGGCGCCGGATCTTGCCGAAGGTTCCTCTGGAAATACAGCAACAGGTGTTCCGCCGCCTTCCATCGAAGTGGCTGGGCCAGTTGGAGGGGCGAACCCGGTATGGAAGCATCGAGTTCTCTTCGACCAAAGCGTGGTCGGACGAAATGAACTATGCGGCGACGATCCACCTGAACGTCGAGGGACGCGATCCGCTCGGGACGGTGCGCGATGTGGACGCCACTTTGCGAGGATTGACGAAGGATCTCCTCGAGTGGCGGGTGGACGGAGAGCCGGTGGTACAGGCGGTGCACCGCCGAGAAGACCTTTACCAGGGTCCTTTTGTGGAGCGCTCCCCAGATCTTGTGCTCGAGCGAACGGAACCAGAGGGTTACACCTGGACTTTGCTCTCGTCCGCTCTCGGAACCTCCCCCTCCCGACGCTTGACAACCGATGAATTGGCAGGTGCGAAGGGGCTTGGCATGAACGGGACCCACCGTCAGCATGGCATTTGGGTCTTGAGCGGCAAGGGAATCGCAGCGAACCGAAGGATCTCGGCGGATATTGTGGATCCGACTCCGACCATGCTCGCCTGGATGGGGGTACCCATTCCCGATTTTGTGGATGGCAGGGTTCGGCAATCGGCGTTTTCAGAGCCGATCGCGCCCGTTTTTTCGAAGCAATTTTCCGAATCGGCGTCTAAGCGCGCCGCATCCACGGAGGAAGCAGGGGCGATGCGACGGCGTTTGGAATCGCTCGGCTATTTGTAACTACCGGCGTTTTAGGCGGAGAAACCATCGTCGTGCTTCGTCGTTGCCGAGTGCGGCGGCAACGGAAAAGTAGGTGACGCCAAAACTTCCGCAAACGACGGCCGCTTTGGGGATGGGGTGATCGAGGGGCACCGCGCTGGCCGCGAGTCCAACGGCTCCCGCCAACAGAGCCGACCCGCCGATCACAGCCGCCACCGTGGGGTTTGCGCGGACCGATCCCAGGTGCCGTTGCAGTTCTCGTTTTAGAAACGCCCATTCCACCCAGGCAGCAAGCCCCGCTCCAAGCGTCAGGCCTAAGGCCCCTATTGGAAACGAGCGGTGTAATGCGGCGAGTGGTGCCATCGTCCAACCCAGCCGGGGGATGGGCTCCAGCGCGAGCATGAATCCCAGACCAAAGATCGTGGAGCAGACGACACGCAAGGTGGCCATTCGTGCGGGCGTACGCGTGTTTCGAAGCGCGTTGAACGCGGAGGCGTACACCCGCGAAGTGGTCGTGGCGATGAGCCCCACGGAATAGCCAATCAGAATCAACTGAACTTGTGCGGTCTCTTTTTCGCCGAATTCGCCGCCACGAAACAGCGCGCCGACAAGCACTCGACCCAACAGAACAAATGCAACAGTGCTTGGAACAACAAAAAACGCCAGCCGTTCCACAGCGGCTTGGGTGCGGGCGCGAATTTGTTCCACGGCTTCCGAGCGATCTTTGGCCATTTCGGGCAGTTCGGCGGCCGCCACCGACATCGCAAATAGGCTGATTGGAAGCATATATAGGGTTTGAGCTCTGAAAATCGCCGCCGCCGAGCCCACCGTCAACCAACTGGCCAGCATCAGATCGATGTAAGCGCTCAACTGAACGACACCGCGGCCCCAAATTGCAGGGCCAGCGTTCTTAATCGCCTCTTGTACGCCTTCCAGTTGTAGGTCCCAGCGGACTTTTAGGTCCCGCTCCAGGCGGAGCACCATGGGCAGCTGAACCCCAAATTGCAGCAGGCCCCCGACCAGAGCGCTCCAGCCGGCGATAATTACGAGATCGCTTGGAGCTCGGGAGGAGCCATAGCCGACAAAAGCGAGGATAATGCAGAGGTTCCAGAGGACGGGAGCGGCGTACGAGAGCAGGAATTGGCGGTGGCAGTTCAAGATCGCCAGCGCCCATGCGGAAAGTACCAACACGCCGGTGCCCGGAAAGATGATTCGAATGAGCTTGATGGTGACTTCGCGTTGTTCCTCGTTGAATCCGGGGACGAGCAGAGTGGCGATCCATGGTGCGGCGGCGACTCCAATCACGACCAGAAGGCCTGAAACCGCAGTTAGAAGTGCGAGTATGGCCCCAGCGACCTTGCCAGCTTCTTCGCGTTTCCCCTGGTGAATCAGCTCAGCATACACCGGAATGAACGATGCCGAGAGAACGCCATCTCCGAGCAAGTTCTGAAGCAGGTTGGGCACGCGCATCGCCGCGCCCAGCGCGTCCGCGTACAGCGAATTTCCGAGGTATACTGCGATCATTCGTTCGCGGATGAACCCCGCGACCCGGCTGAGCAGAATGCCTGCGGCGACAAGAAAGGAACTTGTGCGACTGGACGGTCGATCCGACATCTTGGAGGCCTAACGCGCCGATTGGACTAGTCCCAATCGCGACCGTTATGGTCCTCATTGTGACAAGTTCCTGTGCATTCGCCATTGGAACGCGTCATTTCACCCAGGAATTCGAC